>NZ_CALXHK010000009.1:0-54271 GCF_944388085.1 Candidatus Allofournierella excrementigallinarum
TGCGGCTTTAGCTCATCTGGTAGAGCGCCACCTTGCCAAGGTGGAGGTAGCGAGTTCGAGCCTCGTAAGCCGCTCCAAAAAACAGAACCGGCTTTCTCCTCGGTTCTCATCTGGTGCCGTGGCCAAGTGGTAAGGCAAAGGTCTGCAAAACCTTCATTCACCGGTTCAAATCCGGTCGGCACCTCCAGCTTCGCCGCAAACGCGTTTCGCGTTTGCGGCGCTTTTTGTTGTCGGGGCAAGGCTTCTGTGTTATACTGAATCTTATGCAAGAACCTTTTTTTGAAAGGGGAGAAGCGTATCAATGGAACGTCGGGACAAAATAAACTATTACCTGGATCTGGCCGAGAGCGTTTCCCAGCGCGGGACCTGCATGCGCAGGCACTATGGCGCGGTGATCGTGAAAAACGACGAGGTCATCTCCACCGGCTATGTGGGCGCGCCCCGCGGCCGCAAAAACTGCGATGACATGAAAGTCTGCATCCGCGAGAAGCTGAAGATCCCCCGCGGCGAGCGGTACGAGCTGTGCCGCAGCGTCCACGCCGAGGCCAACGCCATCATCAGCGCCTCCCGGGACAAGATGCTGGGCAGTTCTCTGTATCTGGTGGGCATCGACATGTCCACCGGCGGCTATGTCAAGGATGCTAGCAGCTGCTCCATGTGCAAACGCATGATCATCAATGCGGGCATTGAAAAGGTGTACGTCCGGGACACCCGGAACGAATACCGAATGGTGCTGGTGCAGGACTGGATCGACAACGACGAATCCCTCGAGGGTGTGTTCGGATACTGATTGTGAAGGCGGTTTAGGGCTTTGAAGGATAACAAACTGAAAACGATTTTTGTGTGCTCCAACTGCGGCGAGAGCAGCCCCCGCTGGATGGGGCGCTGCCCCAGCTGCGGCGCCTGGAACACGATGGTGGAGGACGTGGTGGTTCCGGAACCCAAAGCAGCGGCCCGTAGCGCCTCTGCACGACCTTCCGACGTTACGGGCATCACGGCGCGGCGTTTGTCGGAAGTGAGCACCACCGAGGAGAAAAGCCGCATCGTCACCGGCATCTCCGAACTGGACCGGGTGCTGGGCGGCGGCGTGGTGCTGGGCAGCGTGGTGCTGCTGGGCGGCGAGCCCGGCGCGGGCAAATCCACGCTGCTTCTGCAGCTGTGCGGGGCCATCAGCGGCCGCTGCCAGGTGCTCTACATCACTGGTGAGGAATCGGTGCGCCAGATCAAGCTGCGGGCGGACCGATTGCAGGTGCCTCAGCAGAACATCCACCTTGCCGCCGAGACCGACATCGGCGAAATCTGCGGCCTTATTGAGCAGACGAAGCCAGACCTTGTTGTCATCGACTCCATTCAGACCATGCACTGCAACGATGTGTCCAGTTCCGCCGGCAGTGTGTCCCAGGTGAAGGAGTGCTCCGCGCGCCTTCTGACGGTGGCCAAAAACTGCGAGATACCCACCTTCATCGTGGGCCACGTGAACAAGGACGGCGCCATCGCAGGCCCCAAGGTGATGGAGCACATCGTGGATACGGTGCTCTATTTTGAAGGGGACAAGACCCTGCCATACCGGGTGCTGCGGGCAGCCAAAAACCGGTACGGCTCCACCAATGAGATAGGCATGTTCGACATGACCGGCCACGGCCTGACCGAGATCGAGAATCCATCGCAGGTGCTGCTGGAAGGCCGCCCTCTGGGCACCAGCGGCAACTGCGTGGCCTGCACCATGGAGGGCACGCGGCCTATTCTGAGCGAAGTGCAGGCGCTTGTGACCAAGAGCAGCTTCAACGTGCCGCGGCGCACCGCCAGCGGTTTCGACTTCAACCGCGCCAATCTGCTGGTGGCGGTCCTGGAGAAGCGCGCGGGTTATTTCTTCGGCAGCCTGGACGTTTATCTGAACATCGTGGGCGGCCTGGAGCTGGACGAAACGGCCTGCGACCTGGCTGTCTGCCTTGCGATGGTCTCGTCCATGCTGGACAAGCCCATCGACGATAAAACGGTGGCCATCGGGGAAGTGGGCCTCGGCGGGGAAGTGCGCAATGTGACCTTTTTGGAGCTGCGCCTGCGGGAAGCCCAGCGCATCGGCTTCACCAAAGCCATCGTTCCGCGCCACAGCCTCAAACAGCTGGACCCGAAAGAGTTTTCCGACATTGAACTGGTGGGCGTGAGCTACCTGCGTGACGCCATCCAGGCCGTCAAATAAGATCTGCAAGAGCATCCGCCGCACAGAGAGACCTGCGGGGCCGGTGCTCTTTCTTATAAATATGAAAACTGCCGGAACGGCACATCCGCCGCCCGCGTACGGAAAATGTTTCTGACGGCCCGGCCTTGACAAATTCTGCCGGGGAAGGTATACTGATTTCACTGGATGCAATTTCGCTAAATGAAAATTTAGCGAAATTGAGGGGAGGGCAAATCAGGGGCATCCACCGCAAATCTGCTTATGAGCACCTACATCGACACCATGCACCCGGAGCGCCACGCGCCTTATGAGGACATCCCACGGGACGTGCGCGACTTTTTGAATTACCTGGGCGCCATTCTCAACCGCTCGCCTCGCACGGTCAACGCCTATTACATCGACCTTCGCCTGTTCTTCAAGTTTCTTCTTCGTGAGCGCGGCGCTGTGGCCGCGAACTGCGAATTTGACGATATCGATATCCGAGGCATCGACACCGCCGCCATTGGCAGCGTGACTCAATCGGAAATCTATGAATATCTGTATTTTTTGAAGAACGAGCGTCAGAACGAGCCGGCGGCCCGGGCCCGAAAACTTACCAGCATCAAAAGCTTCTATCGTTTTATGACCGTGAAATCCAATCGCCTTTCAGAGGACCCCGCAAAGGACATCTCCGTTCCCAGCCTCAAAAAGGCCCTGCCCAAGTACCTCTCGCTGGAAGAAAGCATCGACTTGTTAAAAAATATACAAAGCGACTTTTATGAGCGGGACTTCTGCATCCTGACCTTGTTTTTGAACTGCGGCATGCGTCTGAGCGAACTGGTGGCCATTGATTTGAAGGATTTCCAGGAAGACACGGTCCGCATCGTGGGCAAAGGCAATAAAGAGCGGCTGGTCTACCTCAATGCCGCCTGCCTGGACGCGCTGAAGCACTACCGCGCGGCCCGTGCGGCCCTTGGAAACCTGCAGGAGCCGCAGGCGCTGTTTGTGTCCAAAAAGACCGGCCGGCGGCTGAGCGCGCGGCGTGTGCAGCAGATCGTGGACCGCTGCTTGCAGTCTGCCGGGCTTTCCGGCAAAGGCTATTCGCCCCACAAGCTGCGCCATACCGCGGCAACGCTGATGTACCGCCACGGAAACGTGGATATGCTGGAACTGAAAGAAATTCTGGGACACGCGCATGTGTCCACCACCGAGATATACACCCACATCAACACGGAAAAGCTGCGCAAGGCAGCCAAGTCCACTCCCCTGTCCAAGATCTCTTATACGGAGATGGAGCCAGAAAAGCCTTTTCTGGGATCAGAGGAGGCCGCCGAAGACCAGCGTCAGCAGAACTGAAAGACCGCATACCAGCATGGAAGCAAAGCAGATGGTCAGATAGCGGTGGACCAGGCGGCGGGAGGCGGCGCCAAGTCCGCCGCCTCCCTGCCCCAGGCAGCAGCGCAGAAGACCGCAGGAAACATGTAAGGCGGAAGCACTTAACAGGATTACGAACAGGCTGCCAAGTGTTTCCGGAAGCCAAAAGACCAGCGCTTGCAGTACAAGGCCTTTTGCCGCGCCCAACTGTTGGTACAAAAGCGCGGTGAAAATGCCCGCTCCGGCGCCTTTGAGCACCATGGTGATGGGGATGAGCCCGATGCCGAGGACGCAGAAGCCGGCGATAAGCACCAGAGACAGCTGACAAAACAGCGACAAAAAGCCCACGCTGAACACCATCGCGGCGTTTCCGGCGGTCCGCAGGCCCAGGTCGATGGAGGCAAAATAGCGGGCGTAGGTCAGCAGCGGTTCGCTCAGCACCCGGCTGCACAGCGAACCTGCCCCAAGGCCGGCCAGATAGAGACAGCCCATCACGCAGGCGGTGCGCAGTGTCCGGGAGGGTCTTGGCTGGGCGACGATGCGCGCTTTATGCGAGGCTGGCACAGCAGACGTCTCATAGGCTGTTTGGAACATGATTTCAGGCCGTCTGCGGTCCCGCTCCGCACCGGCGCGCTGTTCCTGCTCAAACGTGGGCTGACGATGCTGTGCAGAGCCGCTCTGGGGCTGGAGAGGCGCTGCGGAAGGCTTCGGCTGGGCCGTTGGATAAGGCATGAAACCCCGTGATCCCTTTTCCCGCGGCATGGGGGGATTATCTGCTGGTCGATACGTCCACATAGCTTGTACCTCTTTTTGAACGGTGATAGAACATGATATGCGGCTTGGCCGCCATCTATGAAAAACGCTCCGCATCAATGCGGAGCGTTTTTTGTCAGCAGGCCGGGCGGCGGGCGCGCTTTCGCTCAGCCAGCAGGATGCCCAGATAGCCGCCAAAGCAGCCCGCCAGGATGTAGCACACCAGTTTGATGCCGGCCATGGCGGTAAAGCCGAACTGCCCGTTCAGCAGTGCGGCGGCCAGATAGAGAAGGAAAAAGGCCGTTCCGGTGCACAGCCCGCAGAACAGGCCGTTTTTTTTAAAGCTGCGCGCCAGCATCATCCCACAGACAAAACAGCCCAGGCACACGGCGCAGGTGGCCATGGGAACGGCAGACCAGGCGGGCAGCTGGGTCCTGGTGTAGAGCCAGCTGCACAAGAGCAGAACGAGAAATGTAACGGCCGTTCCGGTGACGCCTGCGGCCAAAATTTTCTTCAAAGGCTCCTTGCCGGCACGCTGCCCGGCTTTGCGGCCCGTTTTTTGCTGTTTCGGCATAAAAAAGCACCTCCCTGCACACTAAACAGTATGCAGGGAGGCGTTGTTTTAGTCCGAAGCGATCACTTCTGGGCGGGAGTTTCCATATCCAGCTTGGTCACGGCCTGCACGGCGGCGCGGCGGAAACGGATCTTGGTGCGGTCGCTGCCGGTCTCCAGCACGAAGGTGTCCTCTTTCAGGGCGATCACGCGGCCCACGATGCCGCCGATGGTGGTCACCTCGTCGCCAATCTCCAGCGAATTGCGCATCTCGGCGTCCTTCTTCTGCTGCTTCTTCTGGGGACGGTACAGCAAAAAGTACATCACCGCGAACATGATGACCAGCATTGCGATCATGCTGACGTTGCTCATGGTGGTGGGGTCCATCGTGCTGCTCAGAAACTGAATGTTCATCGTTTTGTTTAACTCCTCTCGAAATCCGGGATCGTATTGAAACCAATTATAACGGATATGCACGCATTTTGCAAGTGAAACCGGCGTTAAATGCGGGTATCCAGCAGGCTGACATACCGGTCATGGAACGCTCCATAGGTGCCGGCGTCCAGTTCAGCCCGGATGCGCTCCATGAGATGGTTGTAGAAATAGAGGTTGTGCATCACGGCAAGACGCATGCCAAGCATCTCGTCGGCCTTGAACAGGTGCCGCAGATAGGCGCGGCTGAAATTGCGGCAGACGGGGCAATCGCACTCCGGGTCGATGGGGCGCTCGTCCTTCTCGTACTTGAGGTTCTTGATATTGATGATGCCGCTCCAGGTGTTGAGATGGCCGTGGCGGGCGTTGCGGCTGGGCATGACGCAGTCGAACAGGTCCACGCCGCGCCACACGCCCTCAATGATGTTGCCGGGCGTGCCCACGCCCATCAGGTAGCGTATCTTGTCTTTGGGCGCAAAGGGCTCCACGGCGGTGATGATGCGGTACATCTCCTCCGCGGGCTCCCCCACTGCCAGGCCGCCGATGGCGTAGCCATCCAGGTCCATGTCCGCAATGGTTTTCATGTGCTCCACACGCAAATCGTCAAAGGTGCAGCCCTGGTTGATTCCGAACAGCAGCTGATGCGGGTTTGTGGCGAGCCCTTCATTTTTCAGCCGGGCCATCTCCGCTTTGCAGCGGGCCAGCCAGCGCACGGTGCGCTGGCAGCTGGCTTTTGCATAGTCGTACTGGGCAGGGTTCTCCACGCACTCGTCAAAGGCCATGGCGATGGTGGAACCGAGATTTGCCTGGATCTGCATGCTTTCCTCGGGCCCCATGAAAATTTTATGGCCGTCCAGATGGGAGTGGAAGGTCACGCCCTCTTCGGTGATGTTGCGCAGCTTGGCCAGGCTGAACACCTGAAAACCGCCGCTGTCGGTGAGGATGGGGCCGTCCCAGCGGGTGAACTTGTGCAGGCCGCCCAGTTCGGCCACCAGCTTGTCCCCCGGACGCAGGTGCAGGTGATAGGTGTTGCACAGCATCACCTGGCAGCCGATGTCTTTCAGGTCAAAGGCGGACAGGCCGCCCTTGATGGCGGCGGCGGTGGCTACGTTCATAAAGGCCGGCGTCTGCACCGTGCCGTGCACTGTCTCAAACTGCCCGCGGCGTGCGGCGTGCTCGGTTTTGATCAAGCGGTAAGACATGTGTAAAGTCCCTTTCTTTTACAGGATAAGCATGGCGTCGCCAAAGCTGAAAAAGCGGTATTTCTTGGCCACAGCCTCTTTGTAGGCGGCCATGGTGCGCTCATAGCCGTAAAAGGCGCTGACCAGCATGATGAGCGTGCTTTCGGGAAGATGAAAGTTGGTGATGAGGCCGTCCATACAGCGGAACTCGCAGCCGGGATACAGAAAAATATCGGTGTCGCCGCTGCAGGCGCGGATCTCTCCGTATTTGGCCGCCACAGATTCCAGCGTGCGGCAGCTGGTGGTGCCCACGCAGATCACCCGGCCGCCCCGGGCCTTGGTCTCGTTGATCTTGTGGGCGGCATCTTCGCTGACGCAGTACCACTCGGAGTGCATCTGGTGGTCGGCGATGTCGTCCTCCTTCACCGGGCGGAAGGTGCCGAGGCCTACGTGCAGGGTCACTTCGGCAAAATCCACGCCTTTCTGGCGCAGGCGGTCCATCAGTTCCGGCGTGAAGTGCAGTCCGGCGGTGGGAGCGGCGGCACTGCCCAGCTCCTTGGCGTAGACAGTCTGGTACTGGCTCTGGTCCTCCAGTTGGCGGGTGATGTAGGGCGGCAGGGGCATTTTGCCGAACTCGTCCAGCTTTTCATAGAGTGTCTGGGTGTCGTAGAAAAACTCCACCAGCTTGTTGCCGTCTTCCATCGTTTCCCGAATGACCGCCCGCAGGCTGCCATCGCCAAAGATGACCTCGGCGCCGGCCTTCAGGCGCTTACCGGGTTTTGCCAGGCACTCCCAGACATCGCCCTTCGCCTGCCGCAGAAGCAGAATTTCGCTCACCGCGCCGGTCCCGGCCTTTTCGCCCACCAAACGGGCGGGCAGAACCTTGGAATCGTTCACAACAAGAAGATCGCCGGCATTTAATAGGTCAGGCAGATCGTGAAACACCTGATGGCAGATCTCATCGCTGCCGCGCTTCACGCACAGCAGGCGGGCGGAGTCCCGCGGATCGGCGGGTTCCTGCGCAATCAGTTCATGGGGCAGGTCAAACCAAAAATCTTTTTTCAGCATGAAGTATTGCCTTCCTTGATAATTGACATTGCTTCACGGCAATGCTATAGTAAAGACATGTTTTAAGGCGTTGGTGCGCTGTGCACGCTATGCAATCTAATTTATTATATTGCATGCATTGCCGGTTTTCAAGCCGGTTTTTTTTATACGCCCGGCACCGGCGGACACAAGAGGCCTTTGCGGAAAGGAACGAGTGAACAATGAAACAGTATCAAGTGGGCGTTGTGGGCGCCACCGGCATGGTCGGCCAGCGTTTCGTGTCTCTGCTGGCGCAGCATCCCTGGTTCCATCTGGCCGTTGTGGCGGCCTCTCCCCGTTCGGCGGGCAAGACCTACCAAGAGGCCGTTGGCAGCCGCTGGGCCATGCCTGCCCCCATGCCGGAGCAGGTCAAAAACATGGTGGTGCTGGATGCCTCCCATGTGGAAGAAGTGGCCTCCAAAGTCGATTTCGTGTTCTGCGCGGTGGATATGAAGAAAGAGGAGATCCGCACGCTGGAAGAGAGCTACGCCAAGGCGGAATGCCCGGTGGTCTCCAACAACAGCGCCCACCGCTTCACTCCCGACGTGCCTATGGTGGTGCCGGAGATCAACCCCGAGCATCTGGACGTCATTGCAGCCCAGCGCGCGCGCCTGGGCACCAAAAAGGGGTTTGTGGCGGTGAAGTCCAACTGCTCCCTGCAGAGCTATGTGCCCGCCCTGCACCCGCTGAAAGACGAATTCGGCCTTTCCAAAGTGCTGGTGTGCACCTATCAGGCGATTTCCGGCGCCGGCAAGACCTTTGCCACCTGGCCGGAGATGGTGGATAACTGCATCCCCTACATCGGCGGCGAAGAGGAAAAGAGCGAACAGGAGCCGCTGAAACTGTGGGGCAAGGTGGAGAACGGCGCCATCGTGCCGGCTGTCTCCCCTTCCATCACCGCCCAGTGCCTGCGCATCCCCGTGACCGACGGGCACATGGCCGCCGTGTTCATGAGCTTTGACAAAAAGCCCACCAAGGAAGAGATTCTGGGCCGCTGGGCAAGCTTTGAGGGCGAAGCACAGCGCCTGGCGCTGCCCAGCGCCCCCAAGCGCTTCCTGCATTACTTTGAAGAGGACGACCGGCCGCAGACCAGGCTGGACCGCAACCTGGAGAACGGCATGGCTGTTTCCATTGGCCGCCTGCGCCCGGACACCCAGTATGACTACAAATTCGTCTGCCTGTCCCACAACACCCTGCGGGGCGCTGCGGGCGGCGGCGTGCTGCTGGCGGAACTGCTTGCCGCCAAGGGCTATTTTGACTGACAAAGGAGCTGAACGCAATGAAAACGCCGATTTTCACCGGGGCCGCTGTGGCCATCATCACCCCTATGCTGACGGACGGCAGCGTGGACTATAAAGGCCTGGCTGATCTGGTCGAGTTCCAGATCAAAGGCGGCACCGACGCCATCGTGATCTGCGGCACCACCGGCGAGTCCGCCACCCTGAAGGATGACGAGCATCTGGAGTGCATCCGTGTGGCGGTGGAGACCGCTGCCGGGCGCGTTCCCGTCATTGCGGGCACCGGCTCCAACTACACGGAGCATGCGGTAGAGATGTCCAAGGAGGCCAAGGCCCGGGGCGCGGATGCGCTGCTGCTGGTGACTCCTTATTATAACAAAACCACCCAGCGGGGCCTCGTGGCCAGCTTCAACACCATCGTGGACGCCGCCGGCCTGCCGGCCATCCTCTACAATGTTCCCTCCCGCACCGGCGTGAACATCGAGTCTGCCACTGCGAGGGAACTGGCCAAGAATCCGCTGATCTGCGGCATCAAGGAAGCCAGTGGAAATATCAGCCAGATCGCCATGACCGCCGCACTGTGCGGCGATGAACTGCCCCTCTATTCCGGCAACGACGATCAGGTGGTGCCCATTCTGGCTCTGGGCGGAAAGGGCGTCATCTCGGTGGTCTCCAACGTGGCGCCGGAACCGATGCATCGTATGTGCCAGCTTTGGTTCGAGGGCAAGACGAAGGAAAGCCTGGACCTGCAGCTGCAGCTGATGGGTCTTTGCAAGGCCATGTTCTGTGAGGTGAACCCCATCCCCGTGAAGGCTGCCCTGGGCATGATGGGCCTTCCGGCCGGGCCCTGCCGCCTGCCGCTGGTGCCCCTGAGCGATGACCACGTCGAACAGGTGCGTCGGGAGCTGCAGAACGCCGGCC
Organism: Candidatus Allofournierella excrementigallinarum; assembly: GCF_944388085.1. Classification (NCBI taxonomy): domain Bacteria; kingdom Bacillati; phylum Bacillota; class Clostridia; order Eubacteriales; family Oscillospiraceae; genus Allofournierella; species Candidatus Allofournierella excrementigallinarum. Next base: position 9,696 of record NZ_CALXHK010000009.1, read on the forward strand.
TGCTTTAAAAGGAACACCTGAAGGCCTGCGCGTTTTTTGCGCGGGCCTTTTGTAAAAAGAACAGGAGAAAGATACCATGACCCGCATTATCATTCAGGGCATCAACGGCCGCATGGGCAAGGTCCTGTGCGAGCTGATCGAACAGCGTGAGGACTGCCGCGTGGTGGGCGGCGTGGATGTCACCCCACAGAGCGGCGCCATCCCCGTTGCGGCGAGCCTGGAGGAACTGAACGTGGAGGCTGACGTGCTGATCGATTTTTCCAGCCCTGCAGCCACCAGGAACGCCCTGCGCTTCTGCGCAAAGAACGCCCTGCCCTGCGTCATCTGCACCACCGGCCTGGACGAGGACACCGAGAAGCTGCTGGCCGAGGCCAGCGCCCGCTGTGCCGTGTTCAAGAGCGCCAACATGTCCATGGGCATCAACCTGCTGGCCCAGCTGGCACAGCAAGCCGCCACGGCCCTGGGGCTGGACTACGACATCGAGATCATCGAGAAGCACCATCACAACAAGCTGGACGCCCCCAGCGGCACCGCGCTGCTGCTGGCGGACGAGATCAACAAGGTGGCCAGCGAGCCCTACGAGTATGTCTACGACCGCCACAGTGTGCGGCAGAAGCGTTCCCCCCGGGAGATCGGCCTGCACTCGGTGCGGGGCGGCAGCATCGTGGGTGAGCATGAGATTTTGTTTTGCGGGCCGGACGAGGTCATCACCCTGAGCCACAGCGCCGGTTCCCGCCGTGTGTTTGCCAACGGCGCGGTGAATGCCGCGGTGTTCCTTGCGGATAAAGGCCCTGGGCTTTACACCATGAAAGACCTGATGAAGGAACTTCTGTGAGGAAGGCACAATGAAAAAACGACTGCTCGTTCTGGCGCTTTCCGTTCTGGCGCTGCTGATGGTCGTGCCGCTGCTGGGCAGCGCGGTCGATTCGGTGCGGGATGCGGCCTCCCAGGCGCAGCCTACCGCCACGCCTGCACCCTCCCCTTCCCCCACGCCGGAGCCGACGCCGACGGTCTCAACGGTGCGTTTTTCCGCCACAGGCGATAACCTCATCCATACCGGCATCTACAACCAGGCGGCCCGCAGGGCCCAGGCAGAGGGCAAAGAGGGATATGACTTTTCCTTCTGCTACGACGCGGTGCGGGATTTTTACGCCGGCTTCGATGTGAACTGGATCAACCAGGAAACGCTGGTGAACGATGAACTGGAGCCCAGCAGCTATCCCTGCTTTTCCACGCCGGGCGATATGGGGCGCGAGCTGTATGACACGGGGTTCAGGGTGTTCAGCCTGGCGAACAACCACACCTACGATAAAGGCGCCGAGGGCATCGCCGCCACCAGACGGTTCTGGTCCAGCCTGCCGGAAGATGCAGTCACCTGCGGGCTGTACGCGGGCGAAGAGGACTACGACAACATCGTGATCCGGGAGACGGGCGGCATCCGCATCGCCTACCTGTCCTATACCGAGTTCACCAACGGCATCCCCACTCCCTCCGGAGCGGAAGCGAACCTCATCTACACCAGCCAGACCGACGTGATGCAGCGCCAGATCGAACTGGCCCGCCAGCAGGCGGACTTTGTGGTGGTGGGTGTTCACTGGGGCGTGGAGGGCAGCCACAAAGCCACCGACGCCCAGCGGGCGCTGGCCCAGCAGATGGCGGACTGGGGCGCGGGCGTAGTCATTGGCACCCACCCCCATGTGGTGCAGGACGCGCAGTGGCTCACCGCGGCGGACGGCCGCCAGGTGTTCGTGGCGTATTCCCTGGGCAATTTCCTGAACGCCCAGTCCACGGCGGACACGATGATCGGCGCGGTGCTGAGCTTTACCCTGGAAAAGACCACCCGGCCGGATGGAAGCAGTGAGACGGTTCTGAAGGATCCGACGCTGCATCCCACGGTGAACCATTACGGCCGGAACTATTCCCAGATACGCATTTATCTCTTTAAAGATTACACCGACGAGCTGGCCCAAAGCCACGGTGTGCGGGAAAACTTCCCGGATTTCAGCCGCAGCTACATAGAATCGGTCCTGCGGAACAACATTGACAACCAATTCCTTGATCTATAAAAATGGAGGCAGAGCAATATGTACGGCATCTCCCAGCTTTCCAGCGAGCAGAACATCATGGTGGTGGCCTTCCCCGCCGTGCGCCAGAGCGAAGGCGGCCCTGCGGGGTATCTCTCCCCCTTCGCGGCGGCTGGGGTCAATATGGACATGATCTGCCAGGGCCTGCCTCAGGGCGATGTGGCTGCTATGAGCTTCACCACCTCCTACGACAACTGGTCCATCGTGATGCGCACTCTGCCCCGGGTCACGGCAGGCAAAAGCGGCCCGGCCCCGCTCATCAGCGGCGGCTACACCAAGCTGACCCTCTTTGGGCAGGATATGCCGAACCTGTGCGGTGTGGCTTCCCGGGTGATGGAGGTCATGGCGGAGGCCCGGGTGCCCATCCACCTCATCACCACCAGCTCTGTGGACATTTCCCTGCTGGTGGCCGCCGAGGACGAGGATATGGCTTTGGACGCGCTGCGGCAGGCATTCGCGCTGTGACCGGGCTTGAAATCAGAAAAGGTGCACTGTCAGAATGACAGTGCACCTTTTGATTTTTATCGCATCACAGCTGGACCTTATGGTAGACCTTCTTGCCCTTCTTGATGACCACGCCGGCTGCAAGCGCCTCGGCGCTGACGGTCATGGTGGGGTCGGTCACCTTCTCGCCGTCCAGCAGAACGCCGCCCTGCTGGATGAGCTGACGGGCCTCCCGCTTGCTGGGCACCAGCTTCGCGGCCAACATCATGTCGAGGATGCCGATCCTGCCGTCGGTGAGCTGGCCGGCGGTGAGGGTGGTGGAGGGCATGTTGGCCGCGTCCGCAGAGCCGCCGAACAGGCCGCGGGCAGTCTCCTGGGCCTTGCGGGCCTCCTCCTCGCTGTGGACCAGCTTGGTGAGCTCAAAGGCCAGGATCTCTTTGGCTTTGTTCAGCTCGCCGCCCTGCCAGTGGTCCATCTCGTCGATCTGCTCCAGGGGCAGGTCGGTGAGCATACGCAGGCATTTCAGCACGTCGGCGTCGTCCACATTGCGCCAGTACTGGTAGAACTCGTAGGGGGAAGTTTTTTCCGGGTCGAGCCAGACGGCGCCCTTCTGGGTCTTGCCCATCTTCTTGCCCTCGCTGGTGAGCAGCAGGGTGATGGTCATGGCGTAGGCGTCCTTGCCCAGCTTGCGGCGGATGAGCTCGGTGCCGCCCAGCATGTTGGACCACTGGTCGTCGCCGCCGCACTGCAGGTTGCAGCCTACGGTCTGGAACATGTGATAGAAGTCGTAGGACTGCATGATCATGTAGTTGAATTCCAGGAAGGACAGGCCCTTCTCCATCCGCTGCTTGTAGCACTCGGCCCGGAGCATGTTGTTCACCGAGAAGCAGGCGCCCACCTCGCGCAGCAGCTCGATGTAGTTCAGCTTCAACAGCCAGTCGGCGTTGTTCAGCATCAGAGCCTTGCCCTCGGAAAAGTCGATGAACTTGCTCATCTGCTTTTTGAAGCACTCGCAGTTGTGCTGGATGGTCTCCACGGTCATCATGGTGCGCATGTCGGTGCGGCCGCTGGGGTCGCCCACCATGCCGGTGCCGCCGCCGATCAGGGCGATGGGGCGGTTGCCTGCCTTCTGCAGCCGGCGCATGAGCATCAGGGCCATGAAGTGGCCCACATGCAGCGAATCCGCCGTGGGGTCAAAGCCGATGTAGAAGGTGGCTTTGCCATTGTTGATGAGGTCCTTGATCTCTTCCTCATCGGTCACCTGGGCAATGAGGCCGCGGGCGGCCAGCTCGTCGTAAAGGGTCATGTTTTCTGTTTCCTCCTTTGGCTTACGGGCAAAGGGCATGAAAAAAACCCCCTGCCAAAATGAATTGGCAGAGGGCGAAGCTTCGCGGTACCACCTCTGTTCGCTGCCCTCCTCACGGAAGACAGCCTCAGCGGGTGCACACAGACACCCTTGCGCTGTAACGTGCGCACCACGGCGGGGCCTACCGGGCGCGAAACGCGCTGTTCAGCCTGCTGCTCCGGGATGTATTCGCCCTTGCGTACGCTTCCCTTTTCACCAAACCAGGGCTTCTCTGTGCCGCGCTTTCAAGGGGTACTGGTTCCCTTCTTCGCATTTGATACTGTACAGTATACCCGTGCCTTTCCCCTTTGTCAAGGGTCAAGGCCCAGCATTTCCCGTGCGTTGGCCAGGGCGATGGGCGTGATCTGGTCGCCGGAGATGATGCGAGCCAGTTCCCGCACGCGGCCGTCGCCGTCCAGCGGATAGAGCTTGGTAAAAGTGCGCTCGCTTTCCACGTTTTTCTGGATCAGCAGGTGCCGGTCCGCCAGTGCTGCGATCTGAGCGGTGTGGGTGATGCAGATGACCTGCCGGCCCGCGGAGGTCTGCTTGAGCATCTGGCCGATGCGTCCCGCCGCCGAGCCGGACACGCCGGTGTCGATCTCGTCATAAATGACGGTGTGGATGGCGTCCTTTTCCGCAAGGGCGCTCTTGAGCGCCAGCATGATGCGGCTCAGTTCGCCGCCGCTGGCGATTTTAGCCAAAGGTTTCGGCGCTTCGCCGGGGTTCGGGGAGATGTAGAATTCCAGCGTGTCCTGCCCGGCCCCGGCCAGCGGCCCGCGGCTGTGCTGCAGAGCAAAACGCACGCCGGGCATGTTCAGGAAGGTGCAGGCCTCCACCAGCTTCTTTTCCAAATCGCTGAAAGCCTTCAAACGGGTCTGGGTGAGGGCCTCCGCCTTTTCCTTTGCCTGGCGGTAGAGCGCCTGCTTTTCGGCGTTCAGCCTGGCCAGGGCCTCGTCCGACTGCTCGATGTTTTCCAGTTCCTCCCGAGCCGCCTTTCCGTGCTCCAGGACTTTCTCCACCGAGCCGCCGTATTTCTGCTTGAGGCGGTAAATCTCGTCCAGCCGGGTCTCCACCCGGTCCAGCTCGGCAGGGTCCATGCCGTAGCTTTCCAACCGTTCGGCCAGGTCGGTGGCCAGCTCCCGGGCGGTATAGTAAAGGTCGTTCAGCCGTTCGCAGGCGTTTTGCAGCGAGTCGTCCAGCCGGGCGGCGTTTTCCAGCTGGCCGGCCGCGTCCCCCAGAAGATCGGCGGCTCCGCCAAAGTCATCGCTCCCTGCAAGGGCGTTGTGGGCGGCGCTCACCTGCTCCAGAATGGTCTGGGCGTGGCTGAGCACCTGCCGGCGGGCCGTCAGCTGCTCTTCTTCCTCCGGCTGCAGCGCTGCAGACTCGATCTCGTCTACCTGAAAGCGCAGCAATTCCAGCCGGCGCTGCTTCTCATCTTCGTCCATCTGCAGGGCGTCCGCCTGCCGCTTGACAGCGATCAGCCGGCGGTAGACCTGCCGGTATTCGGCGTACTCCTTTTCGTTCTGCGCATACAGGTCCAGCAGCGCCAGATGACGGGAGGGGTTGGTCAGGTTCTGGTTGTCGTGCTGGCCGTGGATGTTGATGAGGCCGGCACAAAGGTCTCGCAGCATGGCCGCGGTGGAAGGCATGCCGTTGACCCGGCAGTTGCTCTTGCCCTCGGCGCTTATCTCGCGATAAAGCAGCAGCTCGTCCCCTGCTTCATAGCCGGCTTGTTCCAACTGGCTGTGCACTGCATCGGGCAGATCGGTGAAGGTGGCCCAAATGCAGGCCTTGCCCGCTCCGGTGCGTACCAGGTCGCGGCTGGTGCGGTTGCCCAGGATGGCGTTGATGGAGTCGATCAGGATGCTTTTGCCTGCGCCCGTCTCGCCGGTCAGAACATTCAGACCGGGTGAAAACTCCGCTTCGGCCTTTTCGATGACCGCAACGTTTTCAATTTTCAGATTTTTCAGCAAAGCCCTTCGGCCCCCTTTTCCGTTCTGCGCGGCCGGGCCGGTCAGTGACGGGTGATGTATTGCTGCAGTTCAGCGCAAATGGCCTGCGCCGCCTCGGGCGTGCGCATCAGCGCCAGGAAGGTGTCGTCGCCCGAAAGGGTGCCGATGACATCGCAGTCCCACTGCATGGAGTCGAACAGTTCGCAGGCGGCGCTGGCCATGCCGGGATAGCAGCGCACCATGACGGTGCACCCCGCCCAGTCCGCCTTGAGAACAGATTCCCGGAAAATGGTTTCGAACCGCCCCTGGGAATGCCGGGCCCCCTTGGCGGAAGCGCTGGACACATAGCGGTATTTTCCGCCGCCCACCGCCGCCTTCACCAGATGAAGCTGCCGGATGTCCCGGGAGACGGTGGCCTGCGTCACAGAAAAACCTGCATCATTCAGGTGCTCCAGCAGATCTTCCTGCCGGTCGATGGGATACTGCTCGATCAGTTCCAGGATCTTTGCATGTCGGTCATTTTTCATTTGAATCACCTGCCGCGAAGTTTTTTGTCAATGGCGTCGAACTGGTCCGTGCCATTAAAGGTTATCAGCTTTACAGATTTTCCGGAAAGCTCTGCCCGCAGTTCTCCGCCCGCAGGAAGGGTTATCTCCCGCTCGCCATCAGAACTGATGAGGATGGGGCCGCGCTGGTCCGCGCCCGGGCGCACGGTAATGCGCCGGTCGGCCGCAAAAACGATGGCCGGGCGCTGCAGGCTGTGGGCACAGATGCTGGTGACCACAAGGCCGCGGATGCGGGCGTCCAGGATGGGCCCTCCGGCGGAAAGCGAATAGGCCGTGGAGCCGGTGGGGGTGGCAAGGATCACCCCGTCGCCCCGGCAGTTGCTCACCGGCAGGCCGTCGCACAGGATGTCCAGATCGACGGTCTGCCGCCGGTGTCCGCTGTACACGACCAAGTCGTTGAGGGCGATCAGCGGCCCGTCGGCGCCGGTGCATTCCGCCTGCAAAAGCGCCCGGTGCTCCACCGAAAACTCCCCTGCCGCCAGCCTGTGCAGCTTTTGCTCCATCTCGTCCAGTTCGCAGGTGGCCAGAAAACCGGTACGCCCCAGGTTGATGCCCAGCACGGGCAGCCCGTGGCGGGCGCATTCCTTTGCCGCGTGGAGCATGGTGCCGTCGCCGCCCACTGTCACCACCGCGTCGGCCTGTGCCAGCGCCTGCGCGCCGGCCAGGCAGACTGCGCCGCCGGGCGGCGCAAAGCCGTCCTCGGCGGCAAGGACCACCCGCGCACCTTCTGCCAGCAGCAGCCGGGCGGCCCGCAGAAGGACACTGGCGGCCTCGGGTTTGTTATAGCCGGTCAGGCAGATCGTCATGGACGGCACTCCCCTTTTTGCGTCACAGCGCGGCGTGGGCAGCCGCGACCACCGCGTCGGCCAGCACCGGGTCCAGCGGTGCTGGCTCGCCGCTCTTCTCCACGAACATCAGAAATTCGATGTTTCCCTCCGGGCCCTTGATGGGCGAATATTCCAGCCCCCTGACGGAAAAGCCGCTTTGCACCGCATATTCCGCGGCCTGCAGGATGACCTCCCGATGGGTCTCTGGCTCCCGCACGACGCCCTTTTTGCCCACCTTTTCCCGCCCTGCTTCAAACTGAGGCTTCACAAGGCAGACCCCGGCGGCGCCGGGCGCGGTGACGGCCCGGGCCACGGGAAAGATGTGTTTGAGAGAAATGAAAGAGACGTCCACGCTGAAAAATTCCACCGGCTCAGCCAGCATATCCGGCGTGACATTGCGGATATTGGTGCGCTCCATGTTCACCACGCGCTTGTCGGTGCGCAGCTTCCAGGCCAGCTGGCCGTAGCCCACATCCACCGCGTAGACCTTGACCGCCCCGTTTTGCAGCATGCAGTCGGTGAAGCCGCCGGTGGAGGCACCGATGTCCATGCACACCTTTCCTTCGGGGGTGAGCGGAAACGTCTCCATCGCCTTTTCCAGCTTGAGGCCGCCGCGGCTCACATAGCCGATGTCATGGCCGCGCACTTCCACCTGGGCGGTCTCGGCGATCATCATGCCGGCCTTGTCCGCTTTTTGCTGGTCCACAAACACGACGCCGGCCATGATGAGAGCCTTGGCGCGCTCCCGGCTGGGCACAAGGCCGTTTTGGCAAAGATATTGATCAAGACGGATCTTCAATGTGTTGCTCCTCGCATACGAGCGCCGCCAGACTGGCGCCATCCAGACCCAGAACCTTCCGGATCTGAGGCACCGTGGCGTGCGGAAGTGATTGACGGGGCGAAATGCCCTTGTGGATGTAGCGGCCCGGGTAGTTCTTGGCAGCCAGACGGCGGGCAAGGTGCTCGCCGATGCCGCCGGCCGCAATGCTGTCCTCGGCAAAGAGGACGGTGGGATAGCGCAGCAGCGCCTCGCACAGGCCTTCGGGCAGCGGATAAAGCTGCACCAGCTTGTACACGTCGGCGTTCACGCCCTGCTCGCGCAGCAGCTTTGCCGCCGCCAGCGCCTCCTCGGTCATGCTGCCGTAGCTTACAAGGGCGACGGAAGCCTCCGGGGCAGAAAGGCAGCAGTCAAAAGCGCTGCCGGTGCAGCCCAGCGCTTCCAGCGTGGGGCTCTGGCCGCCCCGGGGATAGCGGATGGCCCGGGGGCCGCTGAGCCTGTCCACCACAGCGGTGAGCCAGTGGTCCAGCTCCGCGTAGTTGCAGGGGGCATACACCGGGATGCCGATCTGGCTCAAAAACGCGGTGTCGTAGATGCCCTGATGGGTCTCGCCGTCGCCGGGAACAAGCCCCGCCCGGTCGATGGCCAGCACCACGTTGTTGTTCATCAGCTTCACATCATGGATGAGCTGGTCGTAGGAGCGCTGCAGGAAGGTGGAATAGATGGCCACCACCGGCAGCATGCCCTGGCTGGCCAGCCCCGCCGCGAAAGTGACCGCGTGCTGTTCCGCCATGCCCACGTCAAAGAAGCGCTCGGGGAAGCGCCGGTAGAAGAACTGGAGCCCGGTGCCGTACTTCATGGCCGCGGTGATGGCGCAGATGTTCGGCCGCGTTTTGGCAAGCCCCACCAGGTCGTTGCCGAACTGGGTGGAGAAGGAAGCGTCCGGCGCCACGTCCGGGTCGGTGATGTGAGCCGGGTCAAAGGAGGAAACGCCATGGAACTCGCCGGGGTTCTCTTCCGCAGGTTTAAAGCCTTTCCCCTTTACAGTGATGGCGTGGATGAACACAGGGGCGTACTGGGTCTGCAGGTTTGTGAACAGCTCGCTCAGCCGCAGCACGTCATGCCCATCCACCGGGCCGAGATACTGAAAGCCCATCTCCTCAAACATGGTGGAGTGGTAGATGCCCCGGCGCAGCAGCGCCTTGCCGGCCTGCAGCACCCGCACCACCGGCGCACCCACGCCTGGGATAGCGCCGAGGACGCTTTCCAGGCTGGCCTTCGCCTTGGAGTATTCGGGGTTGGTGCGCAGCTGGGTGAGATAGCGCGCCAGCGAGCCCACGTTTTTGGAAATGGACATCTTATTGTCATTTAAAATGACGATCAGGTTGTTGAGGGTGTCGATGTTGTTCATGCCCTCATACACCATGCCGCCGGTGAAAGCGCCGTCGCCCACCAGGGCGATGACCTTGCCCGGCTCGCCCCTGATCTTTTTGGCCTGGGCCATGCCGATGGCCGCCGAGATGGCAGTGTTCCCATGGCCGGCCACAAAAGCGTCGTGGACGCTTTCCCTCGGGTTCGGGAAGCCGGAGATGCCCCCCAGCTGCCGAAGCCCATCGAACTGCTCCCGCCGCCCGGTAAGGATCTTGTGGGTATAGCACTGGTGGCCCACGTCAAAGACGAACTTGTCCTGCGGGGTGCTGAACGCCCGGTGCAGGGCTACGGTGAGCTCGATGGTGCCCAGATTGGAAGACAAATGCCCTCCCGTTTTTGAGACGTTTTCGATCAGGAACTGCCGTATTTCTTCGCACAACGGCTTTAAGCGGTCGGCCGGCAGCGCTTTGAGCTGCTGCGGGTCATTGACCTGCTGCAACAAAGGGTAACCCATGTCACCCGCCCTTTCTTCAAATGATGGGGATGAGCCAGCCAACGCCCACGCCCACAGCGGCGCCTCCCAGCACCTCGAAGGGGGTGTGGCCCACCATCTCCTTGAGCTTCTTGTCGCCCAGGAAGGGGCTGTTGGCGCTTTCGGCCTCCATCCAGTCGGTGAGCATCCGGTTCAGGATCTTCGCCTGCTCGCCGGTCTCCCGCCGCACGCCCATGGCGTCGTACATGACGATGATGGCCATGATGAACGCCAGGGCGAAAATGGCTGAATCCGGCCCGTAGAGGCGGGCCGCCGCCACCACCAGAGAACAGACGGTGGCGGAATGGGAGCTGGGCATGCCGCCGGAGCCCCACATCCGCTCCAGCGAGAATTTGCCCAGAAGAAGGCCGTTGATCAGGGTCTTGAGGACCTGCGCCACCAGCCAGCCGGTCAGCGAGATCGACAGAAGATAGTTGAACCCGTAAACTTGTCTGAACAGTTCCAAAAGTGATACTCCCTTTCAGGTGCGCCGGCAAAGAAGGTTCTCGGCCAGTGCGGTCAAAAACTCCGATCGTTCCCCATACGCCCGGCTCAGCCGGCCGCAGGCCTCCGCATTGATCTTTTGCGCCAGCTCCATGGCCCCTTCGGGACCGTAAAGCGTGGCAAAGGTGGTCTTGTTGTTTTCGGCGTCGCTGCCGACGGGTTTGCCCAGTTCCTCGCTGGTGCTGGTCACATCCAGCACGTCGTCCACGATCTGGAACACGAGCCCCAGGTCATAGGCGAACTGTTCCAGCCGGCGGCAGTCCTCTTCGCTGCCCTCGGCGGCTGCGGCGCCCATCTGCATAGCCGCGTTGATGAGCGCGCCGGTCTTGTTGCGGTGCACCAGCCGGAGGGTCTCCTCCCCCACCGGCTGGCTCTCATACCGCAGGTCCAGCTCCTGCCCCAGCACCATCCCCGCGCTGCCGGCGCCGTGGGCCAACGCCGCGCTGGCCCGGACACGGGCGGTTTCGCCGGCGGGAGCGGCCGCGATGGCTTCAAAGGCCTCGGTGAGCAGCAGGTCGCCCGCCAGCAGAGCCGTCGCCTCGCCGAAGGCCTTGTGGCAGGAAGGCCTGCCCCGGCGGAAATCGCCGTTGTCCATGCAGGGCAGGTCGTCGTGGATGAGAGAATAGCAGTGCAGCATCTCCACCGCGCAGGCAAACTGCACCGCCTGCTGCGGCTCGCCGCCCAGAAGTTCGCAGGCGGCCATGCACAGCACCGCCCGCACGCGCTTGCCGCCGGCGAGAAAGCTGTAACGGGCGGCCTCGTTCACCTGGCTGCCCAAGGGCAGATACGCATCACAGCAGGCTGCCAGCCGGTCGTTGAACATCTGGAGATAGGCATCGTAATGCTGACGGTAATTCATCCTTCGCTGCCCTCCTGCGGCTTTGTGAGCTGCGCGATGCGCTCGTCGATGGTCTGCATCTTCAATTGAGCCTTGTCCAGCGCGGCGGTGCAGTACTCCGCCAGCGCGGCAGTTTCTGTGTAAAGGGAAATGGCTTCCTCCAGTGGGGTGTCCGGGCTGGCCAGACGGTCCAGCAGGTCCTGCAGGCGGGCCATTCCCTCCTCAAAGCTCTTTGGATTTTTCATCGATGTCCTCCTGTGTCTGGATGACCTGTTCCACACGGCAGCGGGCGCTTGCGCCGCGCCCCTGCAGCAGAATGGGCTGCCCCGGGCGCATCGACGCCACCGGGATGCACTCCCCCGCTTCGCTGCGCGGGATGGCGTAGCCCCGGCTCAGCACCGCGTAGGGGCTCAGGGAATGGCTCAGCGCGCAGGCCGACGTCAGTTCCCGCCTCTTTTCCGCCATTCGGGCGGCTTTGGCGGCGCTGAGCTGGCCGCAGAGCGTCAGAAGCTTGTCCCGCCTGGGGCGGCACAGCGTCTCGCCGGTGATCTGGCCGGCGGTCTGCCGGGCGGCAGCAAGTTCATTATAGCACAAATTCAGCCTGGAATGCATATATTCATGAATATTTGACAAAATCGTGCATATCTTCTGCCGCTCGGCCGTCCGGTCCGGGGCGGCCAGTTCCGCCGCAGCGCTGGGCGTGGGGGCGCGCAGGTCCGCCACATAATCCAGGATGGAGACGTCGATCTCGTGCCCCACCGCGCTGATGAGGGGCGTTTTGCAGGCGTAGGCCGCGCGGGCGATGCGCTCGTCGTTGAAGACCCACAGGTCCTCGCGGGAGCCGCCGCCCCGGGCCACGATGATGACGTCGGCAAGGCCGCTGGCGTCCAGTTCCGTGATGGCCCGGCTTATCTCCTCCGCGGCGGCAAGCCCCTGAACGTTCACCCCTGCCAGCAGCAGCGTGGCCAGCGGCCAGCGGCGGCTGAGCACGTTGCGGATGTCCTGCAAAGCAGCGCCGGTGGCGCTGGTGACAACGCCGATGCATGCGGGGTATGCGGGCAGCGGTTTTTTGTGTTCGGGACAAAAGAGACCTTCCGCTTCCAGACGTGCCTTCAGCTGGTCAAAGGCCAGCTGCGCCGCGCCCAGCCCGTCGGGGAAAAGGTCCTGCACGTAGACCTGAAAGGAGCCGGTGGCTTCGTAAAGGCTGACCCGGCAGCGCACCACGACCCGCATGCCGTCCTGAGGGACGAAGCCCAAACGCCGCGCCTCCTGGCGGAACATCACCGCCTTGACGCTGGCCTTTTCGTCTTTCAGGGTGAAGTACCAGTGGCCGCTCTTTACATGGTTTACAAAGCCGCTCACCTCGCCCCGCAGGGCAAGGTCCGAGAGAAAACCGTCGCTGTCCAGCGCGGACTTTACATAGTGGTTCAGGGCAAAAACGCCGATCACCTCAGTCATGGGCCACCTCCCGCGCCGCCAGCAGGGCGATGCCGATGGCGTTGTCGCTGGAAAAGCGGCCGGGCACAAAGTGAGCGCCGGGCAGGCGCGCCGCCAGTTCTTTCTGGATGACGCCGCTGCTCATAACGCCGCCCGCGAACACCACCGGCAGGCCCGGGTGGTCTTCCAGCGCGGCGATGACCATCTTGTAAGCTGTTTCGGCAATGCACAAAAGGCAATACCGGCACACACAGGCAGGGCTTTTGCCTGCAGCCAGCAGCTGGTTGCACTGATTCTCCAGCCCGGACAGGCTGCACTGGGTGCCCTTCACGCTGGCCTTGGGGCGGATGCGCTCAGTGCACTGCGCCGCCAGCTCGCTGACCTGCACACCGGCGGGAAAAGCAAAGCCCAGGCGCACGCCCACCCGGTCCACCGCCTGGCCGGCGTAGAGGTCGGTGCTGGTGCCGATGCACTCCATCTTGTCCGCGCCGCGGCAGAGCAAAAGGTCGGTGGTGCCGCCGGAGACGTGAAAGACCAGCGCCTGCCGCTCAAACAGGCTCTCGTCCCTGCTGGCATACAGTGCCGCCGCGATGTGCCCCTGCTGGTGAGTGGTCTGGACGAGGGGGATGCCCTTCGCCTGGCTGAACGCCGCGGCGGCGGAGACGCCCGCGAGGAAACAGGGCATGTAGGAGCCCTCCACCGGCCGGGGCCTGGCGGAGACGCCCACGGCGCCTACCTTTGTTAAATCCGCTTCGGCGGCAAGTTCCTCCAAAAGGCCCGGAAGCGCCGCCGTGTGGTGGAACAGCGCATCGCTCTGGCGCAGGCCAAGCTGGCCGGGGCGCACCGGCAAAAACTTCTTTTTATCACAAACAACCTCTTTGGAGCAGGTGTCGTACACCGCCAAAGAGGTTGCATAGTTGCTCGTATCGAAACCCAGCGCCAGCATGGCTCACACCTGGGCGGGCTCGCCGCGCTCGAGGCCCAGCTGGCGCACCACACTGCCCAGCAGCCCGTTGACGAACTGATAGTCGGTCTCGTCGGCATATTTTTTGGTCAGTTCCACCGCTTCGTTGATGGCAACGCCGGGCAGCTTTTCCGGGCCGTAGGCCGCTTCGGCGATGGCAAGGCGAAGCACGGTCAGGTTGACCCGGGGGATGCGCTCCAGGGTCCAGCCTTTCAGATTCGCACGGATGAGGTCGTTGATCTCGGCGCTGTGGTCGTAGTAGGCGGTCAGCAGGGCCTGGGCAAACTCGTCCAGAGGGTAGTCTCCGGCCTCGTTGGCCTGCTCGATCACCTGGCCCAGCGGCATGTCGTCAAATGTGGCGGCAAAGGCGGCCAGGAAGGCGTTTTCGCGCGACGCGCGTCGGGATAATTTCTCCATCGTTGTTCCTTTCACAGCGAGCGGCCCCCCTGCATGGCGCGGGAGGGCCCTGGCTCTTTGTTGGTCAGCGGGGTTTTATTCGGCGGCGGCCTCGGGGCGGACCTGAACGCCGGCCACGATCACGTTCACGCGGGAAACGGTGATGCTGGTCATGCTCTGCACGGCGGCCTTCACATTCTTCTGCACCTTTTCGCACACCGAAGGGATCTTCGCGCCGTAGAACACCACGACCTGCAGCGTGAGTTCGGCCACGTCGTCGTTCAGGCTCACGGCCACGCTTTTGGATTTGGAGAGCAGGCCCTTCACACCGGCGGTGGCGGGGCTGACTTCCTTGACGCCCTCGATCTCCAGCGCAGCCATGCGGGCGATCTTGGCGATCACTTCGGTAGAGATCTGCAGGCTGCCATTCACAACGCAGGTATTTGAAACGTCCATACCCGGTCCTCCCAAAACAAGCAATTTTGCGTCCATGCCGCAGCATGGTAACTTTCTTTGTTATTATACCATCTTCCGCCCCATTCTACAACTGTTATTTTACCTCCACAATGGTGATGTTCTGGGCGGTCACCTGACACTTGCTGAGCACGATGTCCCGGATCTGGGCCACCTCCTCTTTGGTGAGGCCGTCGCTGGTGGTCATCACCGTCACATCCACTGCATCCCCGTTGATGAAGGCCACGCAGTCCACGAAGCCTTTGGCCTTCACAAGGGTCTCGATGTCGCTTTCCGCGGTGATGCTGTCGATGGCGGCGGTGAGCTGCGCGGTGAGCGCGTCCTTCTCCTCATCTGAAAGCTTGGCGCTTTTCAGGCTCTTCTGCAAGGTGTCCAGCGCCTCGTCCCGGGTCTTGGTGCGGTCAAGGCGCGCCTGCTCAAAGAACTCTTTGCCGGTGGGCTCCCCCACGCTGACCAGCTGAGCCTCGCCGTAGTTCTTGTCGCCGGTATCCACATCGCCGTCCACCGCCAGCGCATCGGTCACCACGCCGGTGGTGGTCACCGGGGCGTTGGCCTCGGCGGCATCCAGGGCAAGGTCGGTGCTCTTGGCGTATTCCCAGTTCAGGTACACCGCCACGCCCAGGGCGACCACAAGGGTGAGCAGGGTCATCTTCTGGTTCAATTTTTTGCTGCGCATCATGATACCTCCAACTTAACTCATTTTAGATATGCTGATCCGGTTTGTGGACACCCCGGTGAGCACCGAGACTGCCTGGGTGATCTGAGCGTTCACCGTCACGTCTCCCGCTCCCTCGCACACCACGGCAATGCCGCGGATGACAGGCTCCCAGGTCATCTCCACCAGCGCGTCCTGGCCATCGCGGGTGTCCACCAGAATATGCTCCAGCTGCCGCTGGCCGTTTTCACCGCCGTCGGTCTCGTCAAGGGCGTAGACCGTTTCGGCGCTGGCGTCCAGCGTGACCGCTACCTTCGTGCGGCCCGCGCCCTCGATGGAACCGATCAATTCGGCGAGGGTCTCTTCCAGCTGCCGGACATAGGTTTCGCTCCACTGACGGGTGGCGCCGGAGGCCGCGGAGGCGTCCGCCGCGTTCTCTTTGCCGGAAAAGGGCAGGCCGCCCGCGATGAGGAGAAAGACCCCCAGCACCCCTGCGAAAAACACCAGGCTGCCGCGCCCGGCAAGCTGCTTGGGAAGCAGAGATCCGATCCGTTCCAATTTCATTTTTCCTTCCCTCATGCCTGCGGCTCCGTCGTTTGCCAGGAATACCCCGTCTCGCCCAAAAGCTCCTTCGCCAGCTCCAGCGCTTCCTCCGGCTGGCCGGTGCACAGCGTCACTTCGGGAAGCGTCTGGCTGCTGCCGGGCGCTATCTCCACCTGCGCCTGGATGCCGGCGGCGGAAAGGCGTTCTTCCAGCTGCCGGGCAAGGCTCTGGCAGGCATAGCCGGATACAAAGTCCGAGTAATCGGCGGGCTGGACGCCCGATTCAAAGGAGAGGCTTGCCAGCCCCGTCCAGTCCGCACCTGCCGCCGGGGTAACCACCGACACTAAAATATACAGCGCCAGTACGGTTTTTATGCTTTTGAAACTGCCCTGCCGGGGCAAAAACAGATCCAGCGCCCCGACCAGGATGCAGGCTATGCAGACGTTCAGCGCCCAGAGCTTCATGGTCATCCCCCTCCCCCCATCGTGATCATCAGCGCGGTGGACAGCACCACCAGCATGAAAAAGAACACCAGAAACGACACACAGATGCCCACCGCCTGCCCCATGCCCTCCAGCACGCGGCCGGCCCGGTTCAGGCCGAAAGCCTTGGAGACAGCGCCGCCCAGCTGATAGGCCAGATAATAAAAGGCGCTGTGCACCAGAATGGGCAGAAAGTCGATGGCCAGCACGGCGATGGCGGCAAACCCCAGCGAGCCCTTGAGCACCCGCAGGCCGCTGAGCACGCTGCCCATGGCGTCGGAGGCCACGCTGCCCACCACCGGGATGCTGCTGCTTATGAGGAACTTGCCGGTCTTCATGGCCAGGGTGTCGGCGTTCTGGGCCAGCACGCTCTGCAGCCCCAGCACCGCCCCGAACAGCACCGATACCAGCCCCAGCAGCCATTTGACCGCCTTGGCCAGCAGTTCACAGCCGTCGGCCACGCCGCCGATGCCGCACAGGCCCCCGGCGGTGTTGAGCGCCAGATAGACCTGCAAAACCGGAAGCGCCGCCGCGCAGATGACCTGTGCGCTGAAGTTGGCCATGGTCAGGAACATGCCGCTGTAGACCATGGCCTGGGTGGGCTGGCCGCAGCTGGCGACGACGCCGGAAAACACCGGCACGAAGCTGACGAGATACACCTGCCACTGGGCGATGCTCTCGCTCACCGTGCTCACCAGTTCCAGCGCCGGAGCAAGGCTTACGGTGAACATGCCCAGCACACAGACGCTTTCCAGCGGCCCGGACCAGTCTCCCCGGGGCGCAAGGGCCAGCGCCGCCGCGCCCAGCAGCGCCGCGCCCAGCAACTGCACCAGCAGACGCACCGGCTTTTCAAACTGCTGCCTGGCGGTTTTGAACAGCGCGCCGAGCATCTCGCCCAGCGACGCCTGCTGGAACTCTTCGGCGGTGATGCCCGGCTCGTCCAGAGCCTGCTGCACCTCCGGCGGCAGGGTTTCGCCCTCGGCAAAAACCACGGCGGGCAGCACCAGCAGCAGAAGAAGGATACAAAGGATTCGTTTCATTGCAAAAACGCGATCAGCGCCCCCATGATGTTTTCAAACAGCGGCAGTGCGCAAATCAGGATCAGGCAGCGCCCCGCCAGCTCCACCTTGCCCGCCAGGGTGGAAAGGCCCGCGTCCTTGCACACGTCCTGCATGTTCTGGGCCACCAGCGCGATGCCGGCGGCCTTGAGCACCACCAGAAAGCTGTCGCCGTCCAGATAGCCGGCGGCGGCGGAAAACCACTCGACCAGCGGCTGTGCCAGCTGCAGGATGCGCCCCAGCAGCAGCACCGCGCACAAAGTCAGGCACACCGCCCCATAGGCGGGCAGATACTGGCGCAGCAGCGCGGTGAGCATGGCCGCAACCAGCACGAAGGCCGCTATCCCGAAAATCTCCATGGCCTTCAGAGATTGAACAGTGATTTGATGCTGATGAACAGGTCGCTTATCTGCTGCACCAGCATGGAGAGCACCACGATCAGGCCGGCAAGGGTGGTCATCATGGCCTGATCCTCCCGGCCGGAGCGGATCAGAAGTTGATTGAGCACCGCCACGATGATGCCGATGGCGGCGATCTTGAACACAAGGTCGATATCCATTTGCAGCTCCTTTTCCCGGCTCAAAACAGCATCAGCGCCGCCAAAGCGCCGCAGCACAGCCCTGCCTTTGCATACAGCTGTTTGGCCTGTTCGTACTCCTGCCGCGCGCCTTCCCGCAGGTGCGCGCAGCGCTTGAGATAATAGGCGCAGTGCCGCGCCTCCTCCTGCCCTGCCGCGCTGCCCAGCCGGGTGAAAAAACCTTCCAGCTGGTCCCAGGCGGGCCTGTCCAGGCCGGGCGGGCAGGAAAACGCCTCCAGATGCCCGCACATCTCAAGGCAGAGGCCGGGCATGTCCCGCCGCGCTTTGAGCAGCGCGAGGATCTCGCTCAACGGGGCGGCACGGTAGACGATCTCGTCCTGCACCAGTGAGATGAGGCGTTCCAGCTGTTCCAGCGCCGCCAGCCGCCGCCGCTTTTTTTCGGCCAGCCACCACCCGGCGGCCCAGCCGGAAAAAACCACCAGCGCAGCGCCCAGAAGACGGACCGCCGCGCTCACAGCCAGCACACCTGCTGCACCGCGCCGGGGCGGTTCGCGCCCTCCAGCAGCCCGATGCAGGAAAAGCTTTTTGCCAGCTGCTCCCGCGTGGCGCAAAAGCGCTGTTCCACCGCTTCCGCCGCGTCGCCGTGGACGGTGCAGACAAAGCTCACGCCTCCCTTTGAACCGGCGCACACCGCGGCGAAATCCCCTTCGTCCCCCAGCTCGTCGCAGAGGATGACCTGCGGGCCGAGGCTGCGCAGGGCGCTGATGATGCCCTCCCGCTTGTCGCAGCCGCTGAGCACATCGCAGTGCATCGGCACCGGCACGGCAAAGCCGCCCGGACCGCAGGGCCATATCTCCATGCGCTCGTCCACCACCGCCACCTTTTTGCCAGCGCGGCTCAGCAGCGCCGACACGCCGCGCAGCAAGGTGGTCTTACCGCTGCCCGGTGGCCCCACCAGCACAAGGCCCCGGAAAGGCCCCAGCAGATGGTCCCGCAGCGGGGCGGGCAGTTCCCCCGCCACCGTGCGGGCAATGCGGATGTTCAGGGAGGTGACGGTGCAAAGCCCCTTCATCGCCTGCCCCTGCATATGAAACAGGCCTGCTACCCCAACCCGGTGTCCGCCCGGAAGCGTGAAAAAGCCCCGGGCAAGCTGCTGCTCATAGCTGTGGACCGAATGTTCGCACAAGGAATAAAAGCACTCCTGCAGCTGGGCGTGGGTCAGCGTCGGCCCGCCCTGCCCCGCGCCCTGGCCCGGCAGACAGAACTGCCCGCCGGCGCAGGTCAGCACCACCGGCCTGCCGCTGCGCAGGTGTATCTCATGGATGGTTTGCGCCTGCCGGGGAGACAAGTCCTCCAGCGGGCGGCGCAGAAAGCCGGGCAGCCGGCGTATCGCGGCGTAATACTCGTCCATTTTGTTTCACCGTCCCTTTGTTTTCTATGGTATGTGGCCCTGGGCAGGGATAGAACAAAAAGAGCGTCCGCTTCCCCGATGGGAAACGGACGCTCTGCGTCATGTTCTATTATGTGAAGGGGTTCAGCTTTGCAGCATTGCCAGGAATTCCTGTTCGGTGAGCACAGGCACGCCCAGCTGCCGGGCCTTGGTGAGTTTGGAGCCCGCGGCCTCGCCTGCCACCACATAGGCGGTCTTTTTGGAGACCGAGCCGCTGGCCTTGCCTCCGTTCTTGACGATGAGGGCCTCGGCCTCGGCGCGGGACATGGTCTCCAGCGTGCCGGTGACCACGACGGTCTTGCCCGCCAGCTTGTCGGTCTTTTCCTCGCCGTGCCAGATCATGTTCACCCCGGCGCGGCGCAGCCGGTCCACCAGGTCGGCGGTGCCCTCACGGGCAAAGAACTCCACCACGCTCTGGGCCATCACGCCGCCGAACCCGTCGATGGCGCTGATGGCCTCGGCGTCGGCGGCCTGCACCGCTTCCATCGAGCCGAAATGCTCTGCCAGCAGGGCGGCGGCTTTGTCGCCGATATTGCGGATGCCAAGGCCGAAGAGCAGTTTGTCCAGATTGTTCTCCTTGCTGGCCTCGATGGCGCCCAAAAGATTATCCACACTCTTCTGCTTGAATTTGTCCAGCGCCAGCAGCTGCCCGGCAGACAGGTCGTAGAGGTCGGCGGCACAGTGCACATAGCCTTTGTCCACCAGCTGGGCCGCCACCGCCTTGCCCAGACCGTCGATGTCCATGGCCGCCCGGGAGGCAAAGTGGATGAGGTTGCGCAGCGTCTGGGCCGGGCACTCGGGGTTGATGCAGCGCAGGGCGGCCTCGTCCTCCAGATGCACCACCTTTGCGCCGCAGCTGGGGCAGGTGTCCGGCAGGCGGAAGGGCGCGGCGCCCTCGCGGGCGTGGGCGGTGACCGCCACCACCTCGGGGATGATGTCTCCTGCCTTGCGCACCAGGATGGTGTCGCCGATGCACACGCCCAGCTGGTCGATAAAGTCCTGGTTATGCAGGATGGCCCGGCTGACGGTGGTGCCCGCCAGCTGCACCGGTTCAAACACCGCCGTGGGGGTGAGCACGCCGGTGCGGCCCACGGTCACGTCCACCTGCAGCAGCGTGGTGGGCTTTTCCTCCGGCGGATATTTGAAGGCGATGGCCCAGCGGGGGAACTTGTTGGTGCTTCCCAGCACCTCCCGCTGGCCGAAGTCGTCCACCTTGATGACTGCGCCGTCCATATCGAAGGAAAGCTGCCCACGGCTGCGGCCGATGGCCTCGATCTCGCCGATAGCGTCCTCGATGTCGGTGAAGCTGTTGTAGCGGGGCGACACGGGAAAGCCCAGAGATCTGACATAATCCAGGCTCTGACGGTGGCTGGTGATGGCGGGGCCTCCCCGCATCTGCTGGATGTTGAACACAAAAATGGAGAGCCCGCGGCCCGCGGTGATGCGGCTGTCCTTTTGGCGCAGCGAGCCGGCGGCGGCGTTGCGGGGGTTCTTGAAGGGCTGTTTGTCGCTGAGCTCCTGCTCCTCCACCAGCTTTTCAAAGGCGGCGTGGGGCATGTAGACCTCGCCCCGCACTTCCAGATATTCCGGCGCGTTTTCCAGCTGTTTTGGGATGTCCGCGATGGTGGCAAGGTTCGCGGTCACGTCCTCGCCCACCACGCCGTCGCCCCGGGTGGAACCGCGCACAAAGCGCCCGTTCTCGTATTCCAGGCTCACCGATAGGCCGTCGATCTTGACCTCCACCACATACAGCGGCTCCAGGCCTTCTCCCCGCACCCGGCGGTCAAACTCCCGCAGCTCATCAAAACTGAAGGCGTCCTGCAGGCTTTCCATTTTGACCTGATGGGTCACCTTGGCAAACCGCCCGGAAGGCGCGCCGCTCACCTTCTGGGTGGGCGAATCCGGCGTGATCAGCTGGGGGAACTCGGCTTCCAGCGCTTTGAGCTCCCGGGTCAGCGAGTCGTATTCATAGTCTTCCAGCTCGGGGGCGTCCTGCTCATAATAAAGGCGGTTGTTGCGTTCGATCACCTGGCGGAGATACGCGGCCCGCTCTTTTGCCTGTTCCAGTTCCACGTTTTTCACCTCTGCAAAAGCCGCCCGCGGGCGGCTTGATCGTCTCGAGTCATTATACCACAATCAGCCGGACCCTTCCATATAAAATTCCGGCGTGCGGCCCACGATCAGCACCTGGGCCACACAGATGGTGCTCCGGGCCGTCGTCTCCACCTGCATGCCTGCCAGCACGGCGCACATCTGCACCGAAAACTCAAGGTCGGTCTGCAGCTTGGTCTGGTTCACACCTGCGGCAGAAAAGCCGGTCTCCACCCGGCTTTCCACATGCGACAGGGGGAGCACCTTTACCGTGATGTCCGGCCCGCGCCCGGAAAAAAGCTGCAGGCCCAGCAGGGTGCCCAGCGGGATGGTGAAATCCGCCGTGCCCTTTTCCATTGCCTGGGTGAGGTCGCTCTCCAGCATGTACTGCAGGCGGGTCAGCTTGGCAGTGTCCGCTTCGGCGCTCTGCACCAGGCCGGTCCCGTCATAGCGGAGGATATACAGGTCCTCCAGCAGTTCGGGCGACCGGCGCAGGCAGTCGCTCACCGCAGACTGCATCCAGCGCACCGCCCGTTCGCGGCATTCATACTCTGCCATCGTTCGGGCAACAGGCCGCATCTTCTGCTCCAGTCTCACAAGGCTGAACAGCAGCAGTGCGGACAGAAGCAGCGCACACAGGGCGAACCGATTCACCTTGCTCTTTTTTCGACTCGCTGCGCTGTTCTGACGCCGCATGGAAAACTCCCCCTTTTCGCCTGCTGTTCTTTAAAAAGGATATTCATGTGGGGGGGAATATGTGAAAATTCAAAAACCGCGTCCTTCTTTGTTCCAGACGGTGAGCTGGAGGATGGTGCTCAGCGCCGCGTACAGCACACCGGCCACCGGCCAGACCAGCCAGGTGAGCTCCCAGCGCCCGCTGGCAAAGCTCCAGCCCAGATACAGCGCCACCGCCAGCAGCCAGTATGCGGTGTCCACCGCCTCTTGGGCGCTGCTTCTTTTCTTCCGGGCGGGGGCGTAGTCCGCCTCCTGGAGCAGCTTTTCCATGCTGGCCCAGCGCACCCCGCACAGGATGAACAGCACCACGCCAACGCCTGCCAACAGTATGGTCAGGCACAGCAGCAAAACAGTCGGGAAAAGTTCGCCCTTGAGCAGGATGCTCAAAAACAGCGGAATGATCGACAGGATGCAGATGCAGGTGGCCGCGATGTTGCAGGCGGCATAGGCGCCGCGGAACGCATTCTTTTTTTCACTCACCATGCCGTGCACGCCGTATTCCGGCTCGAAAGGCTCGCTGTCGATGAATTCATAGGGGGCGTTCTTGAAGCCGCACCAGACAAAGAGTGAAACGCCCGCGGCGACCAGCACCGCCAGCAGGCACAGGCCTGCCGCCGCGGCAAATTCTTCGGTGACGCCGGCAAGGCCGGCCTGGGCCATGGCGCCCAGCAAAAGCAGCGGCATAAAGGAGACGATGCACAAAAAGGTGCCGGTGGCAATGAGCACGGAGGCGGTCTTACGCCATTTCAGGTAGGCCTGCGCATCTGCAAGGCTGATGCGCTTTACAGGACTATCCTCTCTGCTGCCGGTGCATTCCTCCGCTTCCAATTCGTCTTTCAAAAGATAGTCGGTGGTCACGCCGAACAGCACGCTCAGCTGCAGCAGCTTTTCCAGTTCCGGCACGGTCTGCGCGCCCTCCCATTTGGACACAGCCTGCCGGGAGACATTGAGCTTTTCAGCCAGCTCTTCCTGGGACCAGCCGTTTTTCTTCCGAAGGCGGATCAGTTTTTCGGCAAAGATCATTGCTCGTTCCTCCATTTTTTCGAGTGCGGCGGGCATATCGTGCCCTTCGCCTGGCTCCAGCATACAGGAAAACCCGGTTGCGCGCCACCAAACGGCGGCTTGAAATTTGTCAACCCGGGGTTGCGGCCCGCGAAAAACATACGAAACGCCAAAAGAGTATGGCACAAACAGGGAAAAGAAAACAGGCCCGCCGCACAGCGGCGAGCCCGTGAGGACAGGGTTCAGATGGAGATGGTCTCGGCCACATCCAGCAGGGTGGTGTCGATGCTCTTGTGCATGGACAGGGCCACGTTGATGTCATAGTCCACGATCTTGTCGGCGGACTCGGCGACGACCCGGTTGAAGATGCCCTTTTCCAGCAGGATGACCGCCTGATAGCCCATGCGGGAAGCGGTGACGCGATCCCGCAGGGTGGGCGAACCGCCGCGCTGTACATGACCCAGAACGGTGGCGCGGGAGTCGATGCCGGTGCGGGCCTGGATCTCGTTGGCCAGGTCCTGCGCATGGCCGGCGCCCTCGGCAACGATCACGATGAAGTGCTTCTTGCCGGTCTTCTGGGTGAACTGCATCCGCTCCAGGATGTCGCGCTCCAGATCATAGGGACGCTCGGGGATGAGAGTGGCGATGGCGCCGGTGGCGATGCCCACGTTCAAGGCAATGTAGCCGGCGTTGCGGCCCATGACCTCCACCACACTGCAGCGGTCGTGGCTCTGGGTGGTGTCGCGCAGCTTATCCACCATCTCCACCGCGGTGTTCATGGCGGTATCATAGCCGATGGTGTACTCGCTGCAGGCGATGTCGTTGTCGATGGTGCCGGGGATGCCGATGCAGGGGATCCCCAGGTTGGCAAGCGCCTTGGCGCCGCGGAAGGAGCCGTCGCCGCCGATGACCACCAGCGCGTCGATGCCCAGCTTCTGGCACATGTCAGCGCCCTTGCGCTGGCCTTCCTCGGTCTTGAACTCAAGGCAGCGCGCGGTATACAGAACAGTGCCGCCGCGATGAATGATCTCGGAAACACTGCGCAGGTTCATTTCATAGGTCTCGCCGTTCAGCAGCCCGTTGAAGCCGCGCTGAATGCCGATCACCCGCATGCCGTGGCCAAGGGCGGTACGCACAACGGCACGCACCGCAGCGTTCATGCCAGGCGCGTCGCCGCCGCTGGTAAGTACGCCAATCGTCTTGACTTCCTTTGCCATAAAAAAGCCCCCCTAAACGATTCATTACAAAAAAGCCGACAGGCTTTTCGCGGAAATACACCGCGGCCTCACAGCTGTGGAATACCACATGGCTATTATACCATCGGTGCAACAAAAACGCAAAAGAAAGATGGGGCCAAATGTTCACAAATTTTGCTAAACCGGCACGCTTCAAATTGTGCGAATGGCTTTATCAGGCGCTTTTTCATTTGAACGCCACATTTCCATCCCCCAAAATGCGTTTCAGCTCACACGTCAAAAGTTCATGTTCCATGCTCCACAGGTCACGGGGTGCGAGCGTGAGCTGCTTTTTGTCCTCAAAATAGATATACACCGGCAGCGGGCCCTCAAAGATAGAGAGCAGATTCTCCACCTTTGCAAACTGCGGGCAGCTGCGGCTGGGTACCTTGAGGTACATCCCCTTGCGGGCCGGTCTTTCCTGCGCAGGGCGCGGCGCGGCTCCGTTTACGGAATACTCCTCGATGGGCGTGATCTTCTCCGCCACCAGTTTGGCGTTTTCCTCTTCCTTCACCGACACCCGCCCGTTGATGACCACCACGGCGTTGTCCTGCAGCGCGCTGCGGCAGTCTGCCAGCACCTTGGGGAACACGATGATCTCCATGGTGCCGCTCAGGTCCTCCACGCTGGTGAAGGCCATCATGGTGTTGGAACGGGTGGTCATGACCTTGCTCTTGATGACCGCGCACACGATGTTCACGCGCTTGCCGTCGTAGCGGCGGGCCTCCTCCCCCATCAGGTCGGCGATGCGGCAGGCCCCGATCTTCTGGATCTGCTGGCGGTAGCCGTCCAGCGGGTGGCCGGACAGATACAGCCCGCTGACCTCTTTCTCCATTTTCAGCAGTTCGGGCAGGGGGAATTCGCCGTGGTCCTCGATGTGGAAGTCCTCCCCTGCTGTGCCGGCGCTTTCACCTGAAAGCTGGCTGAACAGGTCCAGCTGGCCTTCCACGTTGCGTCCCACATCGGTCTCCACACTCTTGAAGATGGCGTCCACGTTTTCCAGCATGGCCTTGCGGCTGACGCCGGTCTCGTCAAAGGCGCCGCACTTCACAAGGCTTTCCGCCGCGCGGCGGTTCAATTCCTGCCCATGCAGGCGGCGGCAGAAGTCATAGAGTGAGGTGAAGGGCTTTTCCTTCCGCTCGCGCACCACGGCGGCGATGAGGTTGCGGCCCACATTTTTGGTAGCGTTCAGCCCGAAGCGGATGCTTTTGCCGTCCACGGTGAAACCGCCGTCGCTGACGTTGATGCTGGGCGGCAGCACCTTGATGCCAAGCCGCTGGCACTCGCCGGTGTACTCGATGACCTTGTCGGTGTTGTCCAGCACACTGGTGAGCAGGGCGGCCATGAACTCGCTGGGATAGTGGCATTTGAGGTAGGCGGTCTGGAACGCCACGTAGGCATAGCAGGCCGCGTGGGATTTGTTGAAGGCGTAGGACGCAAAGCTGCTCATGTCGTCGAAGATGTCGTTGGCAGCCTGCTCGCTGATGCCGTTGGCGGTGCAGCCGGTGACGAAATGCTGGCGCTCCTTTTCCATGACGTCATGCTTTTTCTTGCTCATGGCGCGGCGCACCAGGTCCGCCTGGCCCAGCGTGAAGCCCGCCAGCTCCCGGCAGATCTGCATGACCTGCTCCTGATAAACGATGCATCCGTTGGTCACATCCAGAATGTGAGCCAGCTGGGGCGTCTTGTAACGCACCTTGTCCGGCTCGTGGCGGTTGCGCAGATAGGTGGGGATGGAGTCCATGGGCCCCGGGCGGTAGAGGCTGATGAGGGCGATGATGTCCTCAAGGTTCTTCGGCTGCAGCCCGGTGAGCACCTGCTTCATGCCGGTGCTTTCCAGCTGGAACACGCCCTCGGTCTCGCTGCGGCCCAGCATGTCGTAGGTAGCGGCGTCGTCATAGGAGATATTGTCCATGGAAAAGCCCGGCTCGCGGCGGCGCACCATCTCCTCGGCGTTTTTGATGACCGTGAGGGTGCGCAGACCCAGAAAGTCCATCTTCAAAAGGCCCAGCTCCTCGATGGTGGTCATGGTGAACTGGGTCACAGGCACGCCGTCGTTGGAGGCCAGCGGCACATACTCGTTGGCGGCCTCCCGGGTGATGACCACGCCCGCCGCATGGGTGGAGGCGTGACGGGGCATGCCCTCGATCTTGATGGCGGTGTCGATGAGTTCCTTCACCTGGGGATCGGCTTCGTACTGGGCTTTCAGTTCCGGCGAGACTTCCAGCGCCCGGTTCAGGGTCATTTTCAATTCCATGGGCACCATCTTGGAGATGGAGTCCACCTGGGCGTAGGGCATGCCCAGCACACGGCCCACGTCACGGATGGCGGCGCGGGCGGCCATGGTCCCGAAGGTGATGATCTGGGCCACATGGTCGTGGCCGTATTTTTCGTTCACATAGTCGATGACCTCCTGCCGGCGCTCATAGCAGAAATCCACGTCAAAGTCGGGCATGCTCACCCGCTCGGGGTTCAGAAAGCGCTCGAACAGAAGGTTGTAGCGGATGGGGTCGATGTTGGTGATGCCCACGCAGTAAGCTGCAAGGCTGCCCGCGCCGCTGCCGCGGCCGGGCCCCACAGGGATGCCCTGCTGTTTTGCGTAGTTGATAAAATCGAAAACGATGAGGTAATAGTTGGTGTAGCCCATGCGGCGGATGACGCCGATCTCGTATTCCAGACGCTCGCGCATCTCGTCGGTCACGCCGTCGCCGTAGCGGCGGGCAAGGCCCTCGCGGCAGAGCGTTTCAAAATAGACCTGGTTGTCCATGCCGCCGGGCGCTTCGAAATACGGCAGCTTGGTGACGCCGAACTCAAAGTCAAAGTTGCACATCTCGGCGATCTTGACGGTGTTCTCGCAGGCGTCCGGCGCGATGGAGAACAGGTCGTACATCTCCTCGGTGCTCTTGAGGTAGAATTCGTCGGTCTCAAATTCCAGCTTGTCCGCGTCCTGCACGGTCTTTCCGGTCTGGATGCAGATGAGGATGCTCTGCATCTTGCTGTCCTCCTTGCGGAGGTAGTGGGCGTCGTTGGTGGCCACCAGCGGGATGCCCGTCTCCCGGGCAAGGCGGATGAGCAGCGGCAGGATCTGCTGCTGGGCGTCAATTCCGTGATCCTGAATCTCGATATAGAAATCGCCCTGGCCGAACAGGCCGTTGAAGTAGAGTGCGGCGGCCTTTGCCTTTTCGTAGTCCCCCGCCAGCAGCGCCTGGGGTATCTCGCCCGCGAGGCAGGCAGAAAGGCACACAAGACCCTCGTGGTGCTGTTCCAGCAGTTCCTTGTCCACCCGGGGTTTGGAATAAAAGCCCTCGATGAAGCCGGCGGAGACCAGCTTGATGAGATTTTTGTAGCCTGTTTCGTTTTTGCAAAGCAGCACCAGATGGTTGGAGCCGTCAATGCGGTTCACCTTGTCAAAGCGCGAGCGGGTGGCCACATAGACTTCGCAGCCGATGATGGGCTTTACGCCGGCCTTTTTCGCGGCCTTGTAAAAGTCTACACAGCCGTACATCACGCCGTGGTCGGTGATGGCGATGGCGGTCTGGCCCAGTTCTTTGAGGCGGTCGAACATCCTGTCGATGCGGCAGGCGCCGTCGAGAAGGCTGTATTCCGTGTGCACATGCAGGTGCGCAAATTGTTTTTCAGACATCATTTCTCCTTTGCCGCAGTTCATCGGCCAACTGCTCCAGCTTTTTCAGCCTGTGGGAAAGGCCCGACTTGCTGATGGGCTCCGGGCTTTTTTGCACCAGCTGTGCCAGCGACAGGTCTGGCCAGTCCAGGCGCAGCTGCGCCGCCTGCCGCAGGGGGGCGGGCAGCGCGTCGAAATCCCCTTTTTCCTGTAAGTACTCGATGGCCTTTCTCGCCGCCACGTTGGCGGTGACCACCTTGTCGATGTTGGCCATTTCGCAATTGTTCAGGCGGTTGGTCTTGTTGCGCAGTTCCTTGAACATCTTGTGGTCCATGATCTGCATGGCGGCGCCGCCCGCGCCCATGAAGGTGAGCAGGTCCGCCACCTGCTCGCTGGCCTTGACGTAGATGACGTTCACGCCTTTGCGCACGGTGCGCCGGGGGGTGAACTCGTGCTCTGCCAAAATGCCCTCCAGGTCCTTTGCCAGGTTATAGCGGGGGCACAGGAATTCCAGATTGTACTCTTTGCTGGGATCGGTCATGGTGCCGCAGCACAGGAATGCCGACGCAACAAAAGTGGAAAAGCAGTGCCCGCAGCGGATAAGCCGGGGGTCGATGTGGCGGCTGACCTGTTCCTCTTCGCAGTGGAACAGCTTCAGCATCTTGTCCACTTCCTGCGGGTCGTCCACCTTGAATTCATAAAGGGGGCCGCTGGGCCGCTCCTTTGTGGTGATGGCGCCATGGATCCCGCAGATGCCGAACAGGCGCTTTGCATACTGTGCGACCCCCCAAAGCTCTGTGTGAAGCACAAGACCTTTACTGTCGAAATAGCGGCCAAAGCAGGCGATGCCGTAGCTTGCAGCCAGGGCGCAGCACTCGCGGGTGATCTTTTTCTGCACGATCTCATTCTTTACATCCTGGGAAAAGCTCAAGGTTTCCGCCTCCTTTCAAGGCAAGATACGGGTCTTTCAAGCAGTACGGCCCGCATCCCGATGATGAAGCGCGGGATGATAGCCAAGGCCCGTGCAGAACTGGCCGATGAGCCGGGCAAAGGTGATGGAGCGGTGCTTGCCGCCGGTGCAGCCCACCGCGATGGTCAGCTGGCTTTTGCCCTCCTTGACATAGAGAGGCAGCGAGTATTCCAGCAGAGACTGGATGCGGCGCAAAAGCTCTTTTGACTCCTCGAAGCTCATCACATAGTCCACCACTGCCTGGTCCAGGCCGGTGAGGGGCTTGAGTTCCGGGATATAAAAGGGATTGGGCAGGCAGCGCACGTCAAAAACGATGTCCGCTTCCTTGGGCAGGCCATATTTGAAGCCGAAGGAGACGACGTTCAGCACCATCCCCTCTGTTTCTTCCTGCAAGAACAGGCTGCAGATGCGCTCTTTATTCTGCGCGGGCGACAAAAGCGAAGTGTCCAGCACAAAATCCGCCCGCTCGAAAAGGGGGCGCAGCACTTCCCGCTCCATTGCGATGGCGCGGGTGGTGGGCACCCCTTCGTAGCTGGTCAGAGGGTGGATGCGGCGGGTCTCCTTGTAGCGGCGTTGAAGCACTTCCTCGGAGCAGTCCAGAAACAGGATGCGGTAGTTCACGCCGCACCTGTCCAGCCCATCCAGCGCTGCCTCCACATCGGCGGCACTGCGGCAGCCGCGCACGTCCAGCACAACGGCCACCTTTTGCAGCATATTCTCGCCCTGCTGGGCAAAATCCACAAGCCGGGGCATCAGCCCCGCCGGGATGTTGTCGATGCAGAAATAGCCGATGTCTTCCAGCACATTCATCGTCAGCGATTTGCCGGCGCCGGAAAGACCCGTCACGATCAGAAGTTCCATTTTGCTCTTCCCTTTTTCTTTCCGGGGCTCACTCCACCACCCGGATCTCCTTTTCCAGCGTGTAGCCGGTCTGTTCTTTCACTGTGTTGCAGACAAGGTCCGCCAGCGCCAGAACATCGGCGCAGGTCGCCCCGCCCAGATTCACGATAAAGCCGCAGTGCTTTTCGCTGATGGCGGCGCCGCCCACCCGTGCGCCCCGCAGGCCGCACTGCTGGATGAGCGCGCCGGCAAAGGCGCCCTGCGGGCGTTTGAAGGCGCTGCCCGCGCTGGGGTAGTCCAGCGGCTGCTTTTCCACACGGCGGGCCATCAGCTCCTGCATGGCCGCCTCGATCTGCGCCGGGTCACCTGGAACAAGGCGCAGCTGCGCGCTGAGGACATGCCAGCCGGTGCGCTCGAAAATGCTGGTGCGGTAGCCCAGCTCCAACTCCCCGGCGGGCAGCGTGCGAACTGTGCCCGTTTCGTCCAGAAAGGTCACGGCGGTGAGCACATCCCGCATCTCGCCGCCGTAAGCGCCGGCGTTCATGTACACCGCGCCGCCCACGCTGCCGGGGATGCCGAAGGCAAACTCCAGCCCCGAAAGGCCCCGGGCGGCCGCGGCCTTGCACAGAGTGTTCAGCCCGAGGCCGGCGTCGGCATAAACGTCCGTTCCCTCAAAGCGGGGCGCGCCGGCCATGGCCGCGGTGTTCAGCACGGCGCCGTCGAATCCGGCATCGGAAAACAGGACGTTGGAGCCTTTGCCGAGGAGATAATGGCGTATGCCGTGCTGACGGCACAGCCCGACCGCCCCGGCCATCTGTTCGCTGTCTTTGGGGGTGCAGAACACCCTGGCCGGGCCGCCGATGCGAAAGCTGGTGTGCTTTGACAGCGGCTCATCCCGAAGAAAATCGATGTTCCTTTTTTTCAGTTCCCGACACAGGGCTTCTATCTGCTCCACTGCGCTCAGCCTCCGAACGATTGATTTTTGCGAGGCTCAGGTCTTGACCTGATCGCCCAGGCGGGCGGCGCCCACCACGCCGGCGTCGTTGAACAGCTCGGCGGATTTGATCTTCACGCGGCGTTTGCCGTCGCGGGCGTAGTCCTCCCAGTCCACCTGGCGGCGCACCGGGTCCAGCAGGGTCTCGCCCTCGCGGGAGACGCCGCCCCCAATGCAGACGATCTCCGGCTGGAAAATGTTGATGACGTTGGTCAGGCCGCAGGCGACGTACTCCACGTACTTGTCGATGAGGCGCTTGGCCAGCTCGTCGCCGGCGCGCATGCCCTCAAAAGCGGTCTTGGCGTTGGTGTTGTTGATGTCGCCGTCCACCAGCTTCCACATCATGTTGTCCGGGTGAGAGAGCAGGGCGGCCCTGGTGTCCTCGGTGAGGGCCCGGGCGGAAGCGTACTTCTCCCAGCAGCCGTTGCGCCCGCACATGCAGGGACGGCCGTCCTTCTGGATGACCATGTGGCCCAGTTCCGCGCCGGCATAGTTGAAGCCGGCGAAGATCTTGCCGTCGATGATGATGCCGCCGCCGATGCCGGTGCCCAGGGTGATGACCACCGCATAGCGCGCGCCCTTCGCGCCGCCGGCTATGTATTCGCCGTAGGCCGCCGCGTTGGCGTCGTTTTCGATGAACACCTGGCAGGGCAGCAGCTCCTCCATGTGGCGCTGCAGCTCCCAATCGCGGTAGCCGAAGTTCGCGTTGAAGTCCACCACGCCCAGCTGGCTGTTCACGCTGCCGGGGGTGCCGATGCCCACCCACTGGATGTCGTCGAAGGAGAGCTGATTCTCGGCGAGCACCCGCTTGCAGAGGTCGGCGATCTTCTGCTCGATGGCTTCCTGAGGCTGAGGCAGGTCGGTGGCGCAGGTGGACTTGGCAATGATGTGGCAGTCCTCGTCCACGATGCCCGCGGTGATGGTGGTGCCGCCCAGATCGACGCCGATGGTGTACTTTTTCATAATATTCCTCCTATACGTTCCACAACAGGTTTATTGTGCAGTTTCAGTTCCTCCAAAAGCCGCCGGGGCGAAGAGTTGACCACCAGCTCCTCGGGGAAGTCTATCTCCTCCAGCAGCCGGACCAGGCGCCCTACCCCCGCCTGCATCTGATAGATGGAATGGGCGTCGGAATTCAGCGCCACCGGGCAGCCGGCCTTTTTGCAGGCCAGCGCCAGCGCCTTCATATTGCCCGCTCCTTCCGGGCGCACCGCCCAGGAGTTGCCGTTGAGCTCCACCACCTTGCGACGCTCGGCAAACACTTTTGCCACCCGCTCGTAATCGTAGACATGCCTGGCCTGCTCGGAATGGCCGATCATGTCCACTGCCGGGTTTTCGGCAACTTTGAGCCAGAGGTCCGTGGCCTGTTCCACCGTGAGCGTGCCGGGCAGGCAGTCGGTGTGTATGGAGGCGATGACCCAGTCCAGCCCGTTCAGCACTTCCGATGGAAGGTCCAGCGTGCCGTTCACATCCATCACGTTGGCCTCCGCGCCTTTCAGCACCGGGATGCCTTCCAGCACGTCCGGCAGGCGGCGGATATTGTAGAAATACCAGATATGGGGCGAGTCCGGCATGGCCGTCCCGTGGTCGGTGACCGCAAGGGCGCAGTAACCCATCTCCTTCGCCGCCCGCGCCATCTCGGTGATGGTGTTGAAGGCATGGTTGGACACAAGGG
This sequence comes from Candidatus Allofournierella excrementigallinarum, assembly GCF_944388085.1. Classification (NCBI taxonomy): domain Bacteria; kingdom Bacillati; phylum Bacillota; class Clostridia; order Eubacteriales; family Oscillospiraceae; genus Allofournierella; species Candidatus Allofournierella excrementigallinarum. Next base: position 42,098 of record NZ_CALXHK010000009.1, read on the forward strand.
TGTGCGTGTGCAGGTCCGCAGCGATACGATACAAAATTCTATGCTTCCTTTCCCGTTAAATGCCCACGTCGTCCTCAAGGCCGAGGCGGGCCAGCAGCTCCTTGGCCGCGTTGTAGCCCATCTTTTTCTGGCGGTTGTTGATGGCCGCCGTTTCCAGAATGACCGCCAGGTTGCGCCCGGGCATGACAGGGATCACCGTGCAGGGGATCTGCACGCCCAGGATGTCGTAGGTGTCGTTTTCCAGACCGGTGCGGTCGTAATTCTTGGTCTTGTCCCAGGGCTCCAGCTGGACCACCAGGTCCACCCGCTCGCTGACCTTGACCGCGCCGATGCCGAACACGCGGGCTACGTTCACGATGCCGATGCCCCGCAGTTCGATGAAGTGGCGGATATTCTCCGGCGCGGTGCCCACGATGGTGCGGTTGGAAGTTTTGCGCAGTTCCACCGCGTCGTCCGCCACCAGACGGTGGCCGCGCTTCACCAGCTCCACGGCGGTCTCGCTCTTGCCCACCCCGCTGTCGCCCAAAATCAGGATGCCTTCGCCGTAGACCTCCACGAACACGCCGTGACGGGTCACGCGGGGGGCCAGTTCCACGTTCAGGATGTTGATGAGGGAGCTGAGCAGCGTGGAGGTGCTCTCGGTGGAGACCAGCAGCGGCACCTCATACTGGCGGGCAAACTCCAGGAATTCCGGCAGGACTTCCAGCCCGCGGCTGATGATGACCGCGGGCGGCTTCAGCGAGAGCATCTTTTCCAGATGGCGGCGGCGGTCCGCCTCGGGCAGCTCCTTCAGATAGGAGATCTCCACCATGCCGCAGATCTGGATGCGGCTGGCGTCAAAATACTGGTAGTATCCCGCCAGCATGATGCCCGGACGGTTCACATCCGCGGTGTAGATGGGAATGTCGGACAGTTCCTTGGGCGCATAGATGGTATCCATTTTCAAGGTGGCTGCAAGTTCGCTCAGTGGTACGGAAAACGCTGGCATTCAGAACACCCTTTCTTTTTTTGGCAGGGCCCGGACGGGCGCCGCAAAGCCCGTCTTTGCCGGTCCGCGCAGGCGGAACGGCCCACGCCTGCCTGCATATAAACTCATTATATAATATACATCCGGGAATGGCAATTCTCAATCGGTGCGGGATGGATTTTTGTATCCCATCACAGAGAACGAGCCGGCCGCTCCTTGGGGCAGCCGGCTCGCACCGCGCTGTTTTCACACCATCCGCAGCAGGCAGTAAAAGCTCACCGCGCCGGGCCGGAACATGCGCCCGTCTTCTTCCGTTGCCCGGCAGAGCGCCTCGTCCAGATTTGCGAAGCGGCTGCGCAGGAGAAACACGTCGTTCCGGCGGCCCAGTGTGTCGGCCACCAGTTCCTCCAGCAGGCCTTTCACCTCTTCGTCGATGGCCTGCTCCAGCTGCCGGTCCTGCCCGGGCAGCGCGGCGCCTTCCGGGCTCACCAGCCTCTGGATATCGCCGCTGAAATGCACCGAGAGCTCCATGCCCCCTTCGGCAAACGAGGGCTCAAAGCGCAGTTTGGGCGAGCGCACCTGGAAGCTCACCGAGAGCGGTTCCAGCGTAAGTTCCAGCGCTTTTGCCTGGCCAGCCAGCAGCCGGGCCAGCTGTGCCTCTGCACCCTTCCAGACGGCGTCGGGCTTTCCCTCACGGTAAAGGGTCAGCTTTTCAAAGACGGCGTTTCCCTCCTGCACCGAAAGGCCCGGGATGACGCCGCTGCCGCTCTGCACGCTGAACTGGTAGAGAAAGGTCCTGAAAAGGCCGCGCTTTTCCAGCTGCTGCACGCTGGAGAGAAAATCGGCCCCCTTTTCCTGCAGCTTTTCAAAGGCGGCGGGGCCCGCGTCCAGCCCGTAGACCGCCATGTTCGGCCTGCCGCTGGTGTTGCTGGCAAGGTAGCGGCAGGCATCGAACACGCCCTCACTCATCAGCTTCGGCCCAATAAAGAGCAGTTCGCTCTGGCCGTAAAAAAGGCGGCGGCTCTCGCTCTGCTCGGCGTCCAGCAGCGCCTCATACACCGTTTCCCCGCGCCCGGAAAGGCAGCGGGCCTGCTCGCTCACCTGGCCGGTGTCGGCGTTGGGGGTGGCCTCCAGCACCAGCAGCCGCGCCTCATACTGCCGCTCCTTCTCCACATACACCGCTTTCACCGAAACACGGTCGCCCAGTCCGCTGCTCGTGCATCCGGCCAAAAGCGCCGTCCCCAGCAGGGCGAGGCAAACCAGCCAGCGTTTCATGCGTTCCTCCCCCTCTCATTCCAAAGACGGTTCAGCGGCGCCGCCAGCAGCGCGAGCGCCAGCAGGATCTGCTGAACGGCCATTGCCGCCGATTCGTTCTGGTTCCAGGCTGCCAGAAACACCACCATCACAGCCGCCAGCGCCACCCAGTAAGGGCAATGGCCTTTACACGGCTTAACGTTCTGCCAGAGTTTGATGAATCCGGCAAAATACAGGCTTATCTTGATGAGGAACAACAGCAGCCACACCCCCACATGCAGTGCGTCCAGCCGGCGGAACACCGACAGGCCGCCCAGCCGCGCAATGGTGTAGACTGGCTGGCTTTCGCTGGTATATGCCGCGCCCAGGGTCATCTCCCCCAGCAGGGCCAAGAGACCATTTGCCAAAAATACAGCTCCGATGATTTTTGCGGCGCCCCGGCTGCTTCCGCCTTTGGGGCATAAAAAGGGAAAAAGCAGCAGTTCCGGCGGCAGGTAAAAGCGCGTCAGCGCCAACTGTGCCAGCGTTCCCGCGCTGGCCGTCGGCGTTTGAAGGCGGCTGAACTGCATCTGCCCGGCCACCGACCAGCCCAGCACCAGCACCGACGCCGCCGCCAGCGCAAGCACGGGCCAGGCCGCCCGCCCCAGTGCCTGCACTCCGGCAAAGGCGCCGTAATAGGCCGCGCCGAACACCAGGATCAAGAACAGAAGCGCCGTCAGCTGCTGCTGCATCACATAGTTATAGAACCGTTCTCCCTGGATGACCTCCAGCGCGATGGAGAGCACCAGCGCACCGCACAAAAGCAGCGAGCGGACGGGCCCTGGCTTTCCGCCACCGCACCACCGCAGGTAGGCCGCCATCACCGCGCACAGAAAGGCAAACTGCAGCGCCCCCGACAGAATAGCCGTGCGTGCGGGCAGCACTTCCATCTGCCGGCCGAAAGGCTGGATGAAGCTGTCGGTCAAAAAAGCAGCCAGGACCAGCGTTCCCGCCTGCTTTCGCTCAAAAACGAACTCACGATCCATAGTTTTCCTCACCACCGGGCAGGTCGTTCACATCGAAGGGATGGCTCGCCAGCCGCTGCCAGGGCATGCGCAAAAGGCCGTCCCGCAGGGCGCTGCGGCCAAAGGGCACCAGCGGCGATGTGTAGGGCACGCCGAAGGAGTGCATGCCGCAGATGCTCACCAGCATCAGGAAAAACATGGTCACCAGGCCAAAGGGCCCGAACAGGCCGCCCGCCAGCACGAACAGCACCCGCAGGACCGTGGCGGGCTCATACAGCGACGGGATGACGAAGATGGAGATGGTGGTCAGGGCCGCTACGATGAGCACCGGCGTGCTCATGATGCCCGCCTTGGTGGCCGCGTCTCCCACGATGAGCGCCGCCACGAGGCTCACCGAGTGTCCGATGGGCTTGGGCAGGCGCAGGCCGGCCTCCCGGATGATCTCCAAAAGGACGATGACCAGCATCATCTCCATAAACAGCGGCAGAGGGGTGGCTGTCTCGGCGGCAGCCACCTTGTAAAGAAGCTGGGGCGGGAACAGCTCCGGGGTGTACTCCGCGATGGAGACGAACAGGCCCGGCAGCAGCACCGACAAAAAGAACGCCGTATACTTGAGCAGCCGTACGGCGCTGGCGAAGTAGGCCTTGCCGGCATAATCATCCAGGCTTTGGAAGTTTTCATTGAAAAAATACGGCACGATCATCGCGAAGGGGCTTGCGTTCACAAGAACTACGATTTTCCCCTCGCATATTTTGGCGGCGGCGGTCACGGGGCGCTCGGTATAGCCCACCTCCTGAAAGAAGCTGAAGCTGCCCCGCTGGAGATAGGGCGCAAGATACCCGCTGTCAAACAGCACGGGCAGGTCCACCGCCTGGAGTTTTTGCTCGATGGCTTCGACGAATCCCGGCTTTGCAAGCGTTCGGTCGTACAGCATGGCCACCTCGGTGCCGGTGCGCCTGCCCGCGGGAAAGATTTTGATGGTGAGCGATCCGGTGCGCACCAGCCGCCGCACAAGGCTGACATTGATGCGCAAAAGGTCGCAGAAACCTTCCCGTGAGCCGCGGATGTCCCCTTCGCCGGAGGGCTCCTGCACCGAGCGGAACTGCATGTTCTGGGTGGAAAGCACAACAGCTTTACGGCATCCGTCGATGAGCATCACGGTGGTGCCCGCTGTCAGCTGGGTGCGCAGCGCGTCGAAGTCCTCCACAGGCGCATTTTCTACCGGCAGGTCGGTCTGGTGCTGGATGTAGTTGAACAATTCCCTGCCGTTTGAGGGCTCAAAATGGCTCTCGTTCAGCATCGAGAGCATCACCACCCACAGCCGTTCCAGGGTGGAAAGCCCCTCAAAAAAACACAGGCAGCAGGGCACGCCCCGCACGTTGACAGGTTTTGCATACAGGTCGGCGGAATTGCCAAACATCTCTTTCAGGCGGGCAACATTCGCATCCAGCGAATCAGTCAGGGGTCGCGGCATCGTTCTTCACCTCGCTGCTTAGTATGCCCCGCGTCCGCCGTGTCAAAACCATTTGCCGGGAGGAGTTTTGTATGCTGGTGCTCGTGCTGCGCACATTGATGATCTATCTGCTCATCGTGGCCGCCATGCGGCTGATGGGCAAACGTCAGCTGGGGGAACTGCAGCCCTCGGAGCTGGTGTCCACCATTCTCATCTCCAACCTCGCTTCCATTTCCATTGAATCCCCCGAGGTGCCGCTGGCGGCAAGCCTTGCGCCCGTCTGCCTGATCGTGGTGCTGGAACTGTTTTCCTCTGCGCTTTGCTATATGAGCCCCACGGCGGCAAAGCTATTGTCCGGCACGCCGGTGGCGGTGATACGGGGCGGCAAGATCGACCAGAAGACCCTGCGGGAGCTTCGGTTCAGCGCCAGTGACCTGCTGGAAGCGCTGCGAGGCAAGGATATTTTCGACCCATCGGAAGTAAACTACGCCCTGGTGGAGACCAACGGCACCCTGAGCGTGAGCCGGATGCCGCAGAAGGACACCCCCACCCGGGAGGATATGCAGGTGCCGCCGTCTGAAGCGCGAACGCCCATGGTGCCGCTCGTGATCGACGGGCGGGTGCTGGCGGACAATCTGGCCTGGTGCGGCAGAAACGAAAAGTGGCTTGACAAGGTGCTGCGGCAGAACAAATGCAGCCTGCGGCAGGTGCTTTTGCTGCTGGGGGACGACTCCGGCCAGGTGCAGCTGGTCAAAAAAGAGAGCCGCTGAAACCAGCGGCTCTCGGTCAGAAAGGATGATTCGATGAAACGGGTGCGCGCAGCCTTCGGGCTGCTGGCTTTTCTCGCGGTGCTCATCGTGGCCAGCAGCATCCTGGTGCAGACCACCAACGACGCGCTTTTAAATGACCTGGACAGGATAGGGGCCTTCAACGCCGCCGGAGACTATGAGGCGGCGCTGGAGGTAATAGAGGGGATGAACAGCTTTTTCTCCCGGCGGGAGCACTGGATGGCGCTGTTCATCAAGCGGGACTATCTCAGCGGCATCGCCATGTGCCTGGGCGGGCTGTCGGCTTATGTGGGCCCGGATAACCAACAGGACCTGCAGAGCGAACTTGGAAAAGCCCGCACGCAGATCCTGATGACCGGGCATTTATTTTTCAGCATGCTTTGAGGAATGGCCGTTGAGCATGTCTTTCAGTTCGTCCATGAAGGTGTTGATGTCGCTGAACTGCCGGTAGACCGAGGCAAAGCGCACATAGGCCACTTCGTCGATCTTTTTCAGTTCATCCATGGCCAGCTCGCCGATGTGCATGGAGGTGACCTCCCGCTCATAGCTGTTCAGCAGCGTCTGCTCGATGCGGTCCACCGCCGATTCCAGCGTCTGGTAGCTGACCTCCCGCTTCTCACTGGCGCGCAGCATGCCGCCCAGCAGCTTCTGGCGGTCAAAGGCCTCGCGGGAGCGGTCCCGCTTGACCACCATCAGGGGCACGGTCTCCACGATCTCGTAGGTCGTGAAGCGCTTGGCGCAGCTCAGGCACTCCCGGCGGCGGCGGATCTTCTCTCCGTCCTCGGTGGGGCGGGAATCGATCACCTTGGAATCCAGTTCGCCGCAGTACGGACATTTCATGGCAGTTTCCTCCTTGGCTGGTGAGTGGGCGGGCGGAGCGCCGCCGTTGAATCAATATGCAAACAGTATAGCATATTTTCCCGCAAAGAAAAGATTTTCAGCCAAAAATTCTGCTGTTCAGTTCTTCGTACAGCGCCTTTGTGGCCGCTTCGTCCGCGCCGCTGAGCACCACGGTCTTCCCCTGTGCCTGCATCACGATGCAGGCGTCACAGCCGGTGTAGGCATAACGGGTGTAGGAGCCGAAAGCGTCGTTGCGAAAAGAGCCCAAGGAAAGGCGGGGCGAGCCGAACCCGTTGACGCGGTTCCCGGCAGGGATGCCTTCGGCATATTCGATGCTCTCCACGTCGGCGTAGTTTATCTCAGTGTCGGGCCAGTAGCTTGCTTCGATGCTCAGAGCATTCTCTCCCACGGTATAGCGGATGTCTCCCGTGAAAAGGAGCACCGGCGTGCCCACCACGGCGACGGCCAGGATCACAAGGACGACGCCCGTTACGGCACGGTCCGCTTTGGAGCGGAACAGGCTGCCGTTCCAGCTGCCATCCCGGACCTGTTTGCGGTAAAGCCAGTAGGAATAAACACAGGGCACCGCCGCCAGAACGAGAATGGCAGCCAGCATCCCCGCGGCCATGGCGGCCCCTGGCAAAAGGCAGACAAGCAGCAGCACAAGGCCGCCCGCCACCCACACTTTGCCGCCTATGCGGTGGGTCCGGTTCCAGTTTTCTTCGTTGGCCAGCGTCCAGGGCAGGCGGATGCCCAGCGTGGGGTTCTGCTTCATTTTGGGCATGTAGTTGCCGATGACGAGGAACATCAGGCCGAGGCTTGCGGGCACAAGGCGCTCCCAGCCCAATTTTACGTCCCGCGCCACAGCCCAGGCGCCGGCGCAGTAAAAAAGCGAAATGCAGGGCAGCAGCCAGTAGACCAGTTCCAGTGCCTTTTTGCTCTGGCCGTTGTGCCGGTTGGTGTGAAAGGTAAGAAGCAGGCACAGCCAGTGAGCCGCCAGCATGGCGGCAGGCGTCCCCAGGCAGAACGCGAGCTTTGCGGGGCCGCTCCAGCCGGGCAGCCGCTCCCACATCCCAATGCCAGCCAGCGCAGGCAGCAGGATGAGCGCGGAGCCGGCCAGCGCCTTGCGTTTATTCAATCGTTTCATCCTTTTCCTCCCCTTTCAGTGTGGTGAGCCAGAGAAGGATCTCCTCCAGCACCGACGCGTTCAGTTCATAATAGATATATTTCCCTTCCCGCTGGTCCCGCACAAGGTCAGCCTCTTTCAGCACCGAAAGGTGGCGGGAGATGGCCGCCGCCGACACCGGGAACTTTTCAGCGATCTGCCCCGCCGTCAGCGGGCCGGCCCGCAGGAGCGCCAATATCTCCCGCCGGGTGGGGTCGGCAAGGGCCCGCAGTGTGTCTTGCATCGCCATGGCGTCACCTCATTTAATATTTAACTTAACTGTTAATTATAATATAGCACCGCCCTTTCGCCTTGTCAATGGAAATGAACAACAAGAGCCGCCCTCCTTCCGGAGAGCGGCCCTTTGAGGCGCGGATCTATTTGGCCAGCAGTTTTTCCAGCGTTGCGATGCGCACACAGATGCACAGCAGCGTCGCGGCCTGCTCCAGCTCTGCGAAGCTGGGATAGGTGGGCGCAATGCGCAGGTGATGGTCGTGGGGGTCGATGCCGTAGGGGTAAGCAGCGCCCGCGGGGGTCAGCACGACGCCCGCCTGCTTGCACAGCTCCACCGTGCGCTTGGCGCAGCCGTCCATCACGTAAAGGCTCAGGAAGTAGCCGCCCTTGGGGTCGGTCCAGTGGGCGATGCCGGGGCAGCTGCCAAGGTCGCGGGCGAAGATCTCCCGCACAAGTTCAAACTTCGGCGCGATGATGGCCCGGTGCTTTGCCATGTGCTCCAGAACGCCCTTGCGGTCCTTCAAAAAGCGCACGTGGCGCAGCTGGTTCATCTTGTCGTAGCTGATGATCATGGAGCTCATGTTGTTCAGGATGTGCTCCACGCTTCTGCGGCTGGTGGCCACGGCGGCAACGCCCGCGCCGGGGAAGGTCATCTTGCTGGTGGAGCAGAACATCATCGCCCGGTCGGGATAACCGGCTTTGGCGCATTCATCCAGAATGGGCAGCACCTCATATACCTCGTCGGTGAGGGTGTGCACACAGTAGGCGTCGTCCCAGAAAATCTTGAAGTCCGGCGCGGCGGTCTCCATGGCGGCCAGGCGGCGCACGGTGTCGTCGCTGTAGGAATATCCGTCCGGGTTGGAATACACAGGAACGCACCAGATGCCCTTGACGCTGTCGTCATCCTTCACAAGACGCTCCACCACGTCCATGTCAGGGCCGGTCTCCAGCATGGGCACCGGGATCAGCTGGAAGCCGAAGTACTCGGTGACCTTGAAGTGGCGGTCATAGCCGGGGGTCGGGCAGAGGAACTTGATGTTGGTGCAGAAGCGCCAGGGGCGGATGGAGTCCACAAAGCCCGCACGCCAGCCCAGGTCGATGAGATAATACATGATGGACAGCGCGGAGTTGCCGCACACCAGCACCTGCTCGGGGCTGGGCACGCGCATCACGTCGGCGAAGAAGCGCCGCGCCTCGGGAATGCCCTCCAGATAACCGTAGTTCCGGGTGTCCACACCATTTTCGCCGATGTAGTTCTCCAGCCTCATCATGTCGGCGGAAAGGTCCAGCTGCTCCGGGCAGGGCTTGCCGCGGGACATATCCAGCTTCAGGCCTTTCTGCTTGAACGCTTCATACTTGCTCTGCTGGAAGCCGAGTTCTGCCTCCAGCGCGGCCCGGTCCATGGAACCGTACTCCTTCATTGCATCCATTCCCCTCTTGAATTATATTCCACTTTATGCGTCTGCCGGGCTGTCTGCTCACACCGCACCGCGGCCTTTCCCCTGCCGCGCAGCCCGGCTGCCAAAGCGTATGCGGATATTATAGTACAATTTCAGTTGGGAAACAAGCATTTTGCGCCCCTTTTGCAGGTACGAAAGCGCCAAACGAACATGAAACAGCCCCGCCGGACGGCGGGGCTGGCTTGCTTTTGGGAAGTGAGGCTCGGGCTCACACCTGCATGTTCATGGGGTTCTCGGCAGTCTCGGTGTCCACCTTGTCGAACTGATAGTCGTTGCCAGGCAGGATGGCGTTCAGCAGGATGCCCAGGATGGCTGCGATGGCCAGGCCGGACAGGGTGATGCTCACACCGGCCACCTGGAAGGTCAGGCCGCCCAGGCTGTTGAAGCCCAGAGCGCTCACCAGGATGACTGCGGCGATGATGAGGTTGCGGCTGTTGGTGAAGTCGACCTGGTTCTCCACCACGTTGCGCACACCGATGGCGCTGATCATGCCGTAGAGGATGAAGGAGACGCCGCCGATGATGGCGGTGGGTACGGTGTTGATGACCGCGTCAAACTTGGGGCTGAAGCTCATCAGAATGGCGAACAGAGCGGCGATACGCATCACGCGGGGATCGTAGATCTTGGTCAGGGCCAGCACGCCGGTGTTCTCGCCGTAGGTGGTGTTGGCAGGGCCGCCCAGTAAGCCGGCCATGCTGGTGGCCAGGCCGTCGCCCAGCAGGGTCTTGTTCAGGCCGGGCTCGCGGATGTAGTTCTTACCGGTGGTGGCGCTGATGGCGGCGATGTCGCCGATGTGCTCCATCATGGTGGCCAGAGCGATGGGCATGATGGTCAGGGTGGAGGAGATGTCAAACTTGGCCAGGGCGCTGGTGTGGATGGGGATGCCGAACCAGTCGGCCTGGGCGATGGGCGTGAAGTCCACCGCGCCGGTGACCAGAGCCACAACGTAGGAAACCAGCACGCCCAGCAGGATAGGCAGGATCTTGACCATGCCCTTGCCCCAGATGTTGCAGACTACAACGGAGCCCAGGGCCACGAAGGCCAGCAGCCAGTTGGTGGCGCAGTTGGTGATGGCGCTGGGGGCCAGGATCAGGCCGATGGCGATGATGATGGGGCCGGTGACCACAGGCGGGAAGAAGCGCATGATGCGGCCGATGCCGAACACGGTGATGAGCAGGCTCATCACCAGATAGACAAGACCCGCGAACACAACGCCGCCGCAGGCGTAGGGCAGCATCTCGGTGTTGGGGGTGCCGTCGGCGGCCATGGGCGCCACGATGGCAAAACCGCCCAGGAAGGCGAAGGACGAACCCAGGAAAGCGGGAACCTTGCCCTTGGTGATCAGATGGAACAGCAGGGTGCCCAGGCCTGCGCACAGCAGCGTGGTGGACACATTCAGGCCGGTCAGCAGCGGCACCAGAACGGTCGCGCCGAACATGGCGAAGGTGTGCTGCACGCCCAGGATGATCATCTTGGGCACGCCCAGCTGGCGGGCGTCAAAAATGCCCTCGTTCACTTTCTCATTCATTCACATTTTCCTCCTCTTGCTCTTTGCTGCTCTATTCTAAAAAGCCTGCGGAAAGCCGCCGGCGTTATAGAAAGCTCAAAAAAAGAGGCATTGGTGTTAAAGCACCAATGCCTCTTGGGGAAGTAGAAATACCACCGGCGAAAAAGCCAGCGAAACGTTCAGCAGGGCCAACTTTTTGACACGCATGCTCGCCGCCTCCTTCGCAAATTTTTTACATTATATCAATTCTTTTTACAAAATGCAAGCCTTTTCTTTCACAAATTTTCGGCGTTCAGGATCGACCGATCCTTGACGGCAGACAGCCGATAGATACGAAAAGCTACCGCTATGGTATTCCCCATGCGGCGGCATACATAAGTTAAGTAAGGTTTGAAAGAACTTACAATTTTAAGATCGTTTTAATTTCGAGTATAGATTTCCCCTCTTGTCGCAAATCCTTAATTCTCTGAATCTGCACTACACTCTGCTCTCGCTTATAGCGTCGTGTTAAATTTTCCTCTGCTTGTTCAAAGGGCAGCATTCCTTCTTCTGTATAATATTTTAATGTGCTGTATCGCACATTTGTAAGTCTAACTAATTCGCCAATTGTTACATATTCAGAATTTTCAATGACCTCCATGCTTCTTTGTCTTGACATATCAATCAACCTCGTTAAATATTAGAGAACATTGTAGGAATAATTGCAGCCATCTCCAAAGCTTCAATATGTTGAATCATTTCTTTTGCAAGCGTTCCTGCTTCACTCTTTTTGATTATAACTTGACATGGTGCCTTTTCCGTTTACTGTGCAAATCATGTACTCCTGTGTAATTGATAAATCTTTCATTTTGTCGCCCTCCTTATTACTTATCAGTTATCACTGACTACTTACTACTTACGAAATAATGGTAACACGATTTAGAAATTTGTCAATACCTTTTTCAGATATAAGTTATTCAGTCGAAAAAACGGTATTCTTTCAAATGCTTCAAGTGCCGCTGTCCCCACAAACCGGCAGACTGCCCTTTTTCGGCTGGTAAGGTAAGATTAGGAAATGGGATTTCTCATACCGATCGAAGAAAACAAATAATCCGAACCCATCTCCTGTCGGAAACAAGTTCGGATTATATTGGCTTGTGTCAAGACGTCAGCGATGATAAAAAATCACCGTGGTGCATTGCTCTCCACACTATATACACGATTATACGGAGAAATCTGTGGGCTTTGTCTAGTGTGCTCGCCGCGCACACTAGACAAGGAGGAACCCCCTGGGTAGTGTCAAGTATTTTTCGCAAAATGGTTTGCAGGCTCTGGCATGAGTGAAGTCAGCCAGCGATGGAGGCGTCCTCAAAAGCAGCCTCCAGGTGCTTCATGTTCATGTACTTCTTGTTGCCCCACTGGGTGCCGGCCACATGGCGCAGTCGGGCGCAGACCAGCATGAGGGCGGAGTTGCCGTCCGGGAAACTGCCCACCACACGGGTGCGGCGGCGGATCTCCCGGTT
>NZ_CALXHK010000010.1:0-53758 GCF_944388085.1 Candidatus Allofournierella excrementigallinarum
GCTTAGGCACGAGATGGAAGGAAAGCCGGACTGGCTGCACGGCTTTCCTGTCCAAATTTATTGTAATAGGAGTGGTCCCATGCGCATCCTCGTGGTGGAGGACACAAAGGACATGAACCGGCTCATCGTCAAGGCCCTGGCCAAGGCGGGCTACAGCGTGGACGGCTGCTTTGACGGCGAAGAGGCCCTGGACTATCTGGCCGGGGCGGAATACGACGGCATCGTGCTGGACGTGATGATGCCCAAAATGGACGGTCACCAGCTGCTGGCAAAGCTGCGGGCCCAGGGCAGCGACATCCCGGTGCTGTTCCTCACCGCCCGGGACTCGGTGGCCGACCGGGTGGAGGGGCTGGACCTGGGGGCGGACGACTATCTCGTGAAGCCCTTCGCCTTTGAAGAGCTGCTGGCCCGCATCCGGGCCATGACCCGCAAGCACGCGGGCAGCCGCACCGACACCTTGACGGTGGGGGACCTGGTGCTGGACACCCGGGGCCGCACCGCGTCCCGTGCCGGGCGGGACATCCCCCTGCTGCCCAAGGAGTACGCCATTCTGGAGCATCTTGTGCGTCACGCGGGCACGGTGCTCAGCCGGGAGCAGCTGGAAGACCGCATCTGGAACTATGAAAAGGCCGGCAGCTCCAACAACATCGACGGCTACATGAGCCGCCTGCGCAAGAAGATCGACGCGGACGTGCCCGAAGGCCGCCGCCTTCTGCACACGGTGCGGGGCTCCGGCTGGGTGCTGCGCGCCCCGAAGGAAGGAGGCGCGCCGTGAAGCTTCGCTCTGTCAAGACCCGCATCACCCTGCTCATCACCCTGCTGGTGGTGACGCTCTTTGCGCTGATGCTGCTGTTTGCCTTCAGCATGAGCAATTCGGTGGTGCAGCGCACCGCCCGCCAGCAGCTGGCGGACACGGTGCGGGCCAACGCCGCCCTGGTGACCTTCACCGACGGGCAGTTTGCCGCCGGCGAGGGCTTTTCCTTCTCCCGCGGGGGCGTTTCCTGCCTTGTATACAGCAAGGCCGAGGCACTGCTGGCGGGGCAGCTGCCGGTGGGTTTTTCCGAGACGGCGGCCTTTGAGAACGGGGCCCTGCGCACGGTGGAGACCGCCGGCGGCGAGTGGTATCTGCTGGACCTGTGGGTGGCCGACGGCTGGGAGAACGGCGTGTGGCTGCGGGGGCTCGAGGAGGTGCCGGACGCATCCTCCGCCGCCCGCAACCTGCTGCTGGCCGCGGCGGTGGCCCTGCCCCTCTTCGTGCTGGCGGGGGCGCTGGGCAGCTACTTCATCCTGCGCCGCTCGCTGCGGGGGCTGGACGCGGTGAACGCCGCGGCCGCCTCCATCGGCGAGGGCAGAGACCTTTCGCTGCGCATCGGGCATGTGCCCGGCGGCGAAGAACTGACACAGCTTGCTCAAAACTTCGACGGCCTGCTGGAGCGGCTGCAGCGCAGCTTTGAGGCAGAGCGCCGCTTCACCGCCGACGCCTCCCACGAGCTGCGCACGCCGGTGGCGGTCATCAAGAGTGCCTGCGAATACGGCAAGGCCTACGACGAGACCGAGGAGGAGCGGCGAGAGACGCTGGACACCATCCAGCGCCAGGCGGACAGGATGGCCGGGCTCATCGGCCAGCTGCTGGCCCTCACCCGGCTGGACCAGGGCACCGAGCCCCTGCGGCCCGCGCCCCTGGACCTGGGGCAGCTGGCCCGGCACGCGGTGGAAGAACAGAACTACGACCCTTCGCGGCTGCGCCTCGCGCTGGCAGAGGGGGTCGCCGTGCAGGGGGACGAGGCGCTGCTGGGGCGGCTGGTGGCGAACCTTGCGGACAACGCCTTCAAGTACGGCCTGCCCGGCGGCACGGTGACGGTGGAGGTGCGCGCCGAGGGCGGCGAAGCCCTTCTCACCGTGGCCGACGAGGGCCCCGGCATCCCCGCCGCCCAGCAGGAGAAGATCTGGCAGCGGTTTTATCAGGTGGACGCCGCCCGCAGCGATGAGCAGGAGGGCGTTGGCCTGGGCCTCTCGCTGGTGCAGCGCATCGCCCAGCTCCACGGCGGGCGCATGACGCTGGAAAGCGCCGAGGGCGCGCCCAGCGCTTTCACCCTGCACATGCCGCTGGCGCAATGACGTTCCGCCTCCCCGGCGCCGGGGAGGCGTTTTTTTTGAAAAAATTTTTGAGGATCGTTCGAAAATTTCATGTTCGCTTCATGTTGGGGGCCTATACTGGCATCAGAACAAAACAGGAAGGAGAATCCTCTGATGAAAAAATTGATCGCCGCGGCCCTTGCCGCCCTCACCGTTGCCCTCTTCACCGCCTGCGCCAACGACGGCCAGCTGGCCTACATCGGCGATGAGGCCGCCCGCGCCGCCGCCCTTACCGGGGCGGGGCTCTCCGCCGAAGCGGTGACCTTCCTTGGCACCGAACTGGCCAGCCGGGACGGCACGGAGTACTATCTGGTGTCCTTCACCTCCGGCGGCAGCCGCTACGAGAGCCAGGTGGACGCTTTGTCCGGCGTGGTCCTCCAGACCGAGAGCGCGCCCCTGGCCCAGAGCGCTTCCTCCCCCGCCGGAGGCTCCATCACCGCCGGGGACGCCAAGGCCAAGGCCCTGGCCCACGCGGGCCTTGCCGAGACCGACGTGACCTTCATCAAGGCCGAGCTGGACCGGGACGACGGCCGCCTTGTCTATGACGTGGAGTTCTACACCGCCGATCACAAGGAATACGACTACGAGATCGACGCGGCCACCGGCGAGGTGGTGAGCTTTGACTACGACGTGGAGCACTACGCGCCCCCCACCGCTGCCCAGAGCCCGGCGGCCATCGTGAACGACGGCTCCACCCTTTCCGCCGAGGACGCCAAGGCCAAAGCCCTGGCTCACGCGGGCCTTTCCTCCGACAACGTGACCTTCATCAAGGCCGAACTGGACCGGGACGACGGCCGCCTTGTCTACGACGTGGAGTTCTACACCGCCGATTACAAGGAGTACGACTACGAGATCGACGCGGCCACCGGCGAGGTAGTCAGCTACGACTACGACGCCGAGGACTACGCCCCGCCCGCCGCCTCCGGCGCCCTGAGCGCCGAGGACGCGAAAGCCCTGGCCCTGGCCCAGGTGCCCGGCGCCTCCGCCTCGGACATCCGGGAGTTTGAGATCGACCGGGACGACGGCCGCGTGGAATACGAGGGCAAGATCGTTTACGGCGGCATGGAGTATGAGTTCGAGATCGACGGCCACAGCGGCGCCATCCGCAATTGGGAGGCCGAGCCCCTCCACGACTGAAGCCAGCCGCCGGCCCGAAACCGCTCCGCATCAAAGCGCCCTAGCAGGCAGAAAGCGGCCCCCGGCAATGCCGGGGGCCGCTTTTATGGTTTTTGTGAAGGCTCAGCGCTTGGGGTTCACGATGCTGCGCCACTCCAGGTCGCCCCGCTCCAGGCCGTGGATGAGCACCTCGGCGGTGGCGATGTTGGTGGCCAGCGGGATGTTGCGCACGTCGCACAGGCGCAGCAGGTTCATCTCGTTGGGCTCGTGAGGTTTGGCGCTGATGGGGTCCCGGAAAAAGAGCAGCAGGTCGATCTCGTTGCAGGCGATGCGCGCCGCGATCTGCTGGTCGCCGCCCTGAACGCCCGCCAAAAAACACTGGATGGGCAGGCCGGTGGCCTCGCTGACCACCTTGCCGGTGGTGCCGGTGGCCACCAGCGTGTGCTGGCTGAGAATGCCGCAGTATGCGATGCAGAACTGGACCATCAGTTCTTTTTTTGTGTCGTGCGCGATCAACGCGATGTTCATGATGTTTCCTCCCCCCTGCTCTGTTTCCCAACGTTGTATATACGATGCTCATGGTGCAGATATAATTGAAAAGCCGGCTGCGGCGGCCTTGTCAGCCCCACACGGCAAGCGGCACCCGCTGGCCCAGAAGGCGGCGGGCAAGGTTGTCTACCGCGCGGAAAGCCAGTGTGTCGGCGGGCAGCGCCTGCCCCCTGGCGGCGCACAGCTGCAGCTGGCTGCTCTCGGGCACCACGGCGATCAGCTGGGCGGCCACCGTGTCGATGCACTCGTCCAGGTCCCGCACCGCACCGCCAAAGCTGGCGGGCCCCACCCGGTTCAACACCAGGCGCACCTGTTTGGCCCCCGCGGCAAAGGCTTCCTCCGCCGCGATGTGCCCGTCCCGCAGGGTGACAGGGTCCGGCGTGAGCACCAGCAGCACCGTTTCGCTCACCGAAAGGGCCGCCTTGAAGGGCGCGCCCAGGCCGGCGGCGGTGTCCACCAGCACCCAGTCGAAAACGGGCGCGAGTTTGTCCAGCAGTTTTTTGAGCGCCGCCGGCTGCACCGTGCCGCCCCACTCATAGGGCGCAGAAATCACCGACAGGCCCGGATAGAGCGGACTTGCCACAACGGCTTTTGCGCCTTCGCACCGGCCGCTGAGGACGTCGGCGATGTCGTAGACCGTTTTTCCATAGACGCCGGAAATGATGTCCACGCTGCGCAGGCCGGAATCCAGCTCAATGAGCAGCACTTTGGCCCCTGCGGCGGCCAGGCGCCCGCCCAGCAGCACCGAAAGGGTGCTTTTCCCGGTGCCCCCCTTTCCGGAAGCCACCATAACGATCTTTGCGCTCAAGCCCACGCCTCCCTGCCAGTCGGTTTCTGCCAGCTGCATATCGCCCCGGCTGGCGGGAACAGCACGCTCTTATTATCATAGTAGCACAAACCATCCCCGAGCGCAAGGGATGTTTTGTGAAGAAGGGACAAAAAAATCCGGGAAATGGCGTGTTTGCGCCATTTTCAGGGCAGAAGCTGGCCCGCCTCGGCGCTTTGCAGGTCGCCGGTCTTTTCGATGAAGTAGGCGTTGAAAATGTCCCGCACCACCGGCAGCAGGTTGGAGCCGCCGCCGCCGTACTCCATGATGGCGCCGATGGCGATCTGGGGGTCCTCCACCGGGCCGTAGGCGATGACCGCGCTGTTCAGGTAGGTCAGGCCCTTTTCCTTGTCGTAGTACTCGGCGCGCTGGGGGCTGCCGGTCTTGACGGCGATGGTCATGGGATAGTCCCGCAAAGCGCTGCTGTTCCTGGCAGCCCGGATCATGCCCTCTTCCACCGCGTCAAAGGCGCCGATGTTGTCCTCCACCTGGGCCACCACCTCCGGCTCGAAGCTCTCCACCACCTCGCCGGTGTTGGAATCGCGGTAGCTGGAGATGAAGTGGGTGCGGTAGCGGGTGCCGCCGTTGGCGATGGTGGCGGCGCAGGTGGTCAGCTGCACCGGGGTCACGGCGGTGTTGCCCTGGCCGATGGCCGCCATCAGCTCAAGGCCCAGGGTGAAGTTGTCGTCGTCCGGGTCGGTGGTGCGGCCGGTGTATTCCGACAGCTCCACCCCCGTCTCGGTGGCAAGGCCCAGCGTGCGGGCCATCTCGTTGAAGTTCTCGGCCCCTTCCCGGCGGCCCAGGTCGTAGAAATAGGTGTTGCAGCTGTAGCCCAGGGCGTCGTAAAGGTCAAGGCTGGCGCCGCCCACGTGGCCGATGCCCTCGCACCGGGGCCCGCCGCTGGTGACGTAGTAGTTGTAGCTGGACTGGGCGCCGCCGCAGCGGATGGGGGTGTCGGTGGGGGTGATGAGGCCCGAGAGCAGCCCCTCCAGCGCCACCGCCGGCTTGAAGGTGGAGCCCGGCGAATACAGGCCCCGCAGCGCCCGGTCCACCAGGGGGGTGTTGGGGTCGCTGGCGTACTGGGCGGCGTTGGTGCTGCGCAGGTTAAGGTCGTAGCTGGGGTAGTTGACGCAGGCCAGGATGCCGCCGGTCTTGACGTCGATGACCACCACCGCCCCGGCGCTGGCCTCCTTGCCCTTGTACTGCTCGGCGGTGGCCTGCAGGTTGAGGATCTGGTTTTCCAGCGCCTCATAGACTTTTTTCTGCAGGTCGGCGTTGATGGTGGTCACCATGGTCAGGCCCGGCTGGGGGTCCTGGATGACTTCGGTGGAGATGATGACGCCGTCCTTGTCGCGGGTGACCTGCTTGATGCCGTCCTCGCCCCGCAGCTTGTCCTCGCCCACCTGCTCCAGGCCCGCCTGGCCGATGGTGTCGTTCATGGCGTAGCCCTTTTCCTTCAGGGGATAGCTGACGTTGCCCTCTTCGTCGGTGACCTTCCAGTCCTCGGCGTAGATGGGGCCCACGTAGCCCAGAAGATGGGGGGCCAGGGTGCCGTCGGCATAGACGCGGTAGCTGGTCTCGGTGATGTCCGCGCCCTCGCTGGTGAGGCCCCGCTCCTTGACGGTGGCCACCGTGCGGCTGCTCACGTCCTCGGCGAGGGTGAAGTTGTTGTTGTCGCTGAACTCCTCCAGCTCCATCTGGTAGCGGATGCCGCCCAGGATGCGCTGCCACTCGGGGGAATAGTCCTCCAGCTCATAGCGCTCCACCACGGCGGCCATCACCTGATCGGCGGTGGCGTAGGGCTGTTTGACCAGGTTCTCTTTCAGGGCGTCCAGCCGGCTCTGGGCGCGGGAGTCGTCCTCGCCGGCGGTGAATTCATAATGGCCGTTTTCCGGCGCGCTGATGGGCATGGTGTCGTTCCACTCGTCGCCGCCGGCCTGCAGGATCTCCACCAGCTCCACCAGGGTCTCGTTCAGATCGCCGGTGAGCATCAGCTTGTTGATGACCAGGTTGTAGCCCGAGACGTTGGAGGCCATGGCCCGGCCGTATTCGTCCACGATCTCGCCCCGGGCGGCGGGGATGCTGAACAGGTAATTGCTCACCTGCTGGGCCTTTTCCAGCAGCTCCTCCCCCTGCACCAGCTGGAACTGCACCAGGCGCAGGATGAAGGCGCCCATCACCACGGCGGTGGCGGCGATCAGCGCGCCAAGGCGGCGGGCAAGGCTTTTTCGATCCATGGGCAGTTGCCTCCTTTGCGGCAGGGGAATGGAAAAAAAGCGGGTCAGTCGGGCAGGGCAAAGCGCCGGTTCACCCAGCGGGCGGCCCAGAGGCTGGCGGGGGAAAGGGCGGCGGTGAACACCGCGATGGGCAGCACCACCTCAAAATAGCGGGCCGCCGCCCCGGCGTAGCCGGGCATGGCATAGAAGAACAGAAAGTCCACGCCGGTGACCAGCACGGCGCAAACGCCGCTCACCAGCACGAAGTTCATGGAGTTGAGCCGCAGATAGAGGCTCACCAGAATGGCGGCGCCGAAGCACACGCAGAGCATGCCCAGGCCCAGCAGGCCGCCGGGGCGGCCTGCGGTGAAGTCCCACAGAAGGCCGCCCGCCGCGCCGAAGAAGGCGCCGGGATACTCGCCCTCGCACACCGCCACCGCAAGGCACAGCGGCAGGATAAACACCGGGCGTATCTCGCCCAGCACCAGAAAGCCCGGGGTGGTCTGAAGGGTGGCGGCCAGCATAAGCAGCACAAAGTAGCTGGCCCACTTGCCGGCCAGCATCAGATTGCGCTTGCTGCGTGAGGTCATGGCGCGTCCTCCTTACCCCTCGGAAGAATCATCGGTGACGATGAACACATGGGTCAGCTTGTTGATGTCCGCCCCCGGCTCCACCACCGCGATGGTGGAGGTGCCGCTCTCCTCGGGCACCAGCTCCAGGATGGCGCCCACCCGGATGTCGGCGGGGAACTCGCCCCCGAGGCCGGTGGTGATGACCTCGTCGCCCACCATGGCCAGGGTGTCGCGGGGGAGGTTTTCCAGCACGCACATGCCGTCGGCGGCGTAGTCCGCCGAGCCGTTCAGGTTGCCGCTGTCGCGGGTGCGGCTCACAAGGCAGGCCACATAGGAGCCGGGCTGCAGGATGGTCATCACCTTGCTGCTGGAAAGGTCCGCCTCCAGCACGCGGCCCACAAGGTAGCCCTGGTCGCTGACCACCACGTCCCCCTTTTCCACCCCGTTCAGGGTGCCCTGGTCGATGGTGAAGCCGCCGAAGCGGTCCAGCGGGTCGCGGCTGATGACGAAGGCCGAGGCGTACTGGAACTCGGGGTTTTCCTCCCGGATGTTGAGCAGGTCCCGGAAGGCCCTGTTTTCCGCCGCCAGCTGGTCATAGTCCACCAGCTGGTCCCGCAGTTCCTGGTTCTCCTGCTGCAGGGCCTCGTTCTCGGCGATGATCTGGTCGATGCGCGCGTATTTGTCCAAAAGGCCGTCCACCCCGCCGCCCAGCAGCTGAGCCGCCTTCTGGAAGGGGGTGAGCAGCGCGCCCAAGATCTCCTGGGGGGCGTTGGTCAGCCGGCCGTTGGCGCCGGCCCAGGCCATCATGCCCGCCAGCACCACCGCCACGGCCAGCAGGATCTTGAATTTTTTGGTGTGGAAAAAGTCGCGCATGGGCAAAACTCCTTGCGCCCCGTCCGTGCCGGGGCCTTCAATTCAAAAGCGGGCGGCGAAAGAACGCCGCCCGCGCACAGGTTTTCCGCCCGCGCCTCTTTTTTGCGCGGCGCTCAGAAATGGCTGGAATCCTCGTCCAGCACGTCGCTGAGGATGTCCAGATGGTCCAGCACCGCGCCGGCGCCCACGGCCACGCAGTCCAGGGGGTTCTCGGCCACATGCACGTCGATGCCGGTCTCCCGGTTGATCAGCTGGTCCAGCCCGCGCAGCAGCGCGCCGCCGCCGGTGAGCATGATGCCGTGGTCGATGATGTCCGCCGACAGCTCCGGCGGGGTGCGCTCCAGGGTCTCCTTGATGGCGTCGGTGATCTTCTGCAGGCTTTCTTCCAGGGCCTCCCGCACCTCTTCGGAGTGCACGGTGATGTTCTTGGGCAGGCCGTCCACCAGGTTGCGGCCCTTGATGTCCATGCTGGTCTCCTGGTCCAGCTCGAAGGCGGAGCCGATCTCGATCTTGATCTGCTCGGCGGTGCGCTCGCCGATGAGCAGGTTGTACTTGCGCTTGATGTAGGCGATGATGCTCTGGTCGAACTCGTCGCCGCCCACGCGCACGCTGCGGGAGGCCACGATGCCGCCCAGGCTGATCACGGCCACCTCGCTGGTGCCGCCGCCAATGTCCACCACCATGCTGCCGGAGGGCTCGCTGATGGGCAGGCCCGCGCCGATGGCCGCGGCCATGGGCTCTTCGATGACCCGCACCTGACGGGCGCCGGCCTTCAGGCTGGCCTCCTTCACGGCGCGGCGCTCCACCTCGGTCACGCCGGAGGGGATGCAGATGACCACCCGGGGGCGGAAGAACATGCTGTTGCCGCACACCTTCTTGATGAAGCGGCTGAGCATGGTGGCGGTGATGTCGAAGTCGGCGATGACGCCGTCCTTCAAAGGGCGCACCGCCACGATGCTGCCGGGGGTGCGGCCGATGACCGCCTTGGCCTCGTGGCCAACGCTGCGCACCTCGTCGTTTTTGATATCCACGGCCACCACGCTGGGCTCGCGCATGATGATGCCCTTGCCCCGCAGGTAGACAAGGGTATTGGCGGTGCCGAGGTCGATGCCGATGTCTTTGCTGAACATGTTGAATTACTCTCCTTTACACACTCTCTATGAACGTATATGATGCGATCCCGCAGATTTTTACTTTTATATTATAACCGCACGCCCTGTGTTTCTCAAGCGGCCGGGCGAAGTTTCGCATTTTGTTCAAAATTTTTGCAGAAGGCGGGCCAGACGGGAGACAGGAAGCCCCATAATGTTGTAGTAGCAGCCCTCGATCTCCTCGCAGAAGAGGGCCGCGGCCCCCTGGATGCCGTAGCCGCCGGCCTTGTCGTAAGGCTCACCGGTGGAGATGTAGGCCTCGATCTGCTCGTCGGAAAGCGCAAAAAAGCGCACCCGGGTGGTGGCGGTGAAGGTGTGGCTCTCCCCTTCGTGCCACACGCACACGCCGGTGTGGACGTAGTGGTCCGCCCCGGAAAGGGCTTTGAGCATGCGGCGGGCGTCCTCTTTGTCCCTGGGCTTGCCGAACACTTTGCCGCCGCAGTCCACCACGGTGTCGCAGCCGATGACGGTGTCTTCGGGGTATTCCCGGGCCACCACCATGCACTTGCCGAAGGCCAGGTTCTCGGCGGTCTGGCGGGGGTCGGCGGCGGTGAGGGCGCTCTCGTCAAAATCGCTTCCCACCACCTTGAAATCGGTGGTGATGAGGCTCAAGAGTTCTTTGCGCCGGGGGCTGGTGGAAGCAAGGATCAATGACATAACGAAACGCTCCTTCAGTTTATTTCAGATGCGGGTGCGGGTGTAGGCGAAAATGGCCAGGCTGATGGTGATGATCTGGGCCACGCTGATGCCCATGGTGAAGTTGAGGTCCAGTTTGACGACGGACAAATCCAGCACCGGGTGGAATCCGATGCTCTGGGAGAAGGCCAGCCAGGAAAGGCCGGGCGTGCCGGCGGCGAGGCTGGCGATCATGGCCCCCAGCAGGATGCCGGAGAGGATGAAAAAGCAGAGCAGCAATGTGCGTTTCACGGGCGTATCTTCCTTTCTTTTGTCACAGGCGGCCGGTGGAGCCGAAGCCCCCCTCGCCCCGCCGGGTCTCGTCCAGTTTTTCCGCGAAGGTGAAGGCGCAGCGGGCCACGGGCATCACCATCAGCTGGGCCACCCGCTCGCCGGGCTGGATGGTGCAGGGTGCGTCGGAGAGGTTCACCAGCCCCACCTGGATGGCGCCGCGGTAATCCGAGTCGATGACCCCCACCCCGTTGGAGAGGGTCAGCCCCCGCTTGACCGCAAGGCCGCTGCGGGCGCACACCAGCGCCACATACTCCGGCCCCGGCAGCTGGATGGCCACCCCGGTGGGCACCAGCGCCCGGCCCATGGGGGGCACGGTGAGGGGCGCGTCCAGCACAGCGAAAAGGTCCGCCGCCGCGGAGCCTGCCGTGGCGTATTCCGGGGCTTTCGCCCCCGGCAGCGTCAGGGTGTAGTTCACGTTCATCTCGTTTCATCCTTTCCGGCCCCGGGGGCACTGGGGGTCTTGAAGTAGAGCCCGCGGGTGAATTCCTCCGGCCAGCTCTCCCCTTTTTCCAGCGCCGCCAGCACCCGGGCGGCCTCGGCGGGCGTTTCCAGGGTGAACCAGGCAAGCGCTCCGTCCGCCGGGAGTTTTTTCAGCTTGTCCCCCATGTAAAGGGGCACGGGATTGTAAATTTGCCGCACTCCCCCGCCGCAGCGCACCGGGAAACGCCGGCGCTTGCGGTCGGTGAGCAGGCCCTGCCTGTTGCAGTGGGCGCAGTCGGTGACGTTTTGCAGCGGGCAGGCGCGGGTGATCATCAGCGGCAGGTGGCCGTACACGATGGCCCAGGTGGGCACGCCGGGGTCGATGGCCTCCATCTCAGCAAAGGGCGTCTCGGGGGAGACGGTGAGGGCCGAGAGGCCCAGGTCCTTCCAGCACAGGGCGGACAGGGGGTTGGCCACATTGAGGCCGAAGCCGCCATAGAGTTTCCAGCCCTTCGCCAGGGGCAGATGGCCGATGTTGTGGACCATCACCCCGGCAAAGCCCGCGTCCTTCGCCTCGGCCAGGGCCTTGGCGGTGGCGGCCTCCATGCCGCCGAACATCACCCGGGGGGCTTCCAGCACGGTTTTGGCCCGCAAGGCTTCCGGCGCCTCCCGCCAGCGCAAAAGGGGCAGGATGATGCCCGCGAGGTCCCCGGGCAGGGGCGCGGGCAGCTGCTCCGGCCCTTCAAAGCGGGCCCAGAGCTGTCTCGCGCCCAGGGCGTGCCGCCGCGCCGCGGGCAGGCGGGCGGGGGCGCAGCTCCAGGCTTTCGGCGCGCTGCGCAGGGCCAGAAGCCGCTCCAGCACGGCGCGGCGGGCGTCGTTCCAGGCGGAGGCGGGCAGGTAGCCCGGCTCGCCCTCAAAGTCCACGCTCTCGGAATAAAAAGGGGTGCCGCCGGTCTTGGCCAGCGCCTTTTCGATGGCGGGGCGCTGGTCCGCCCGGGCGGGCTCCATGGCCCCGGCCAGGGCCACTTCGGCCCGGCGGCCCGCGCCGTCGGCGGCGACCAAGGTGCAGCCGTTTTCGGCCACGGTGACCGTGAAGGCCACCGGCACCCGCTGGGCCTCCCGGCGGTAAAGCGCCCGGATGGCGGGCATGGCCGCCCTGCTGGCGGCGGTGTCCTCGGGGGTGCGCACGCCGAACATATCGCCGCTTATCCTGCCCTCGATGTAGCCGTTGGTGAAGCCGGAGCGGGAGAACACATCCTGCAGCTGCTGCTTGTCGAACGGCTCCCCCGCAAGGCTCTTGCGGCAGGCGTTGACGGCGGCGGCCACATACTCCGGCCCCCGCAGCCGGCCTTCAATTTTGACGCTGGCCACCCCGGCCCTGGCCAGGGCGGGCAGGCTGCCCACGGCGCACAGGTCCTTCAGGGACAGGTGGGCCGCACCGGAGCCGTCCGCCGCGAAGGGCAGCCGGCAGGGCCCGGCGCACTCGCCCCGGTTGCCGCTGCGCCCGCCCAGAAAGGCGCTCATGTAGCACTGGCCGGAAACGGACATGCACAGCGCCCCATGGACGAACACCTCGATCTCGATGGGGCTTTCCTTGGTGATGGCGGCGATCTCGGCAAGGCTCAGCTCCCGGGCCAGGATGGCCCGCTCGAAGCCCATTTCCGCCAGCTGCCGCACCCCGGACAGGGTGTGGACGGTGAGCTGGGTGGAGCCGTGGAGGGCAAGGCCGGGGGCCATCTGCCGCGCCAGGGCGGCGGTGGCCAGGTCCTGCACGATGAGGGCGTCCACCCCGGCCCCGGCGGCCATGCGGATGGTGCCGGCCAGAAGGCCCAGTTCGCCGGAAAAGGCGGTGGTATTCACCGCCGCGTGGACGCGCACGTCCCGCGCGTGGCAAAAGGCCACCGCCTCTTTCAGCTGCTGCTCATCAAAATTGCCGGCGGTGCGCCGGGCGCTGAACTGCCGAAGGCCCAGATACACCGCGTTTGCCCCGGCAAAGACGGCGGCCCGCAAAGCTTCGCCGTCCCCCGCCGGGGCCAGCACCTCCACCGAACGGCGAAGGCCGTATTTCTCTGCCAGGCCCGCGGCCCGGGCGGGGCCCGGCTGGCCGGTCACGGGCGGCTCTCCCGCAGGCGCTGCACTTCCCTTTGCAGCCGCTCCACCTCGCGGCGGGCCTGCTCGGCGGCCAGTTTCGCCTTGGCGGCGTCCTCCAGATAGTCCTTGATCTGGCTGCGCATGTTGTCGGCGCTGGAGGCGTTCTTCTGCAGTTCGTCCAGATAGCCCAGGGCCACCACCACGGCGCTGGCGGCCACGCTGGCCGAGGGGCTCTGGTTCATCAGTTCGTTCATGTCCCTGTCCAGCCGCTCGGCCAGGGACTGCACATATTCCTCAGGATCGGTGGTGGAGATCACATAATTGGACCCGCACACCGTCAGCTTCACTTTGTTCGCAGGCATGGTCTTCCCTCGCAATCGAATCTTCTTGTATGCAAAGCCGGGGCGCGCCCGGTTCTCTTTTATACGCTATTATAATATATTTCACCGGCGCAGAAAAGCCCATTTTTGGAATTTCCGCCCCCTTTCGGCCCCGCGGTGGCGGATTTCGGTTCCCGGGAACGGATTTTTTCTTGAAACAGCCGGCAAAACTTGGTACAATAGAAAAGCATATGGACCGCTTTTCTCAAGGCCTGCGCCGCCCTTTCCCGGCGGCCGCGCCTTTTTGTCCAATACAAAACAAGGGGAGATACATTTGGCAAAGTATACGAAACGGGAATTTGACAAGCTGCTGAAAGACCGGCTGGCCAGCGAATACGGCACCACGCTGGACGTGGCCAGCAACCAGCAGATCTATCGTGTGCTGGCGCTCATCGCCCGGCGCATGATGAGCGACGGCCACAAGAAGTTCATCAGCCGCGCCTACGGCACCGGCGCAAAGCAGGTGTACTACCTGTGCATGGAGTTTTTGATGGGCCGCAGCCTGAAAAACAGCCTGTTCAGCCTGGGGCTGGCGGACGTGGCCGAGGCCGTTCTGGCGGACGCCGGCATCAAGCTGGAAAGCATCTACGACGAAGAGCCCGACGCGGGGCTTGGCAACGGCGGCCTGGGCCGCCTGGCCGCCTGCTATCTGGACGGCATGGCCACCACCGGCATCGCCGGCACCGGCTACTCCATCCTCTACGAATACGGCATCTTCAAGCAGAAGATCGTGGACGGCTGGCAGCAGGAGAAGGCCGACAACTGGCTGCCCGGCGGCCAGGTGTGGCTGAAGAGCCATCCCGACCAGAGCATCGAGGTCAAGTTCGACGGCGAGGTCGAGGAGAGCTGGCAGGGCAGCTTCCACCACGTCATCCACAAAAACTACTCCAGCGTCATCGCCGTGCCCAGCGACATGTACGTGCAGGGCTACGACGGGCGGGGCGTCGCCAAGCTGCGGCTGTGGCAGGCCAAGGCCCCCGATTTTGACATGAAGAGCTTCAACGCCGGCGAGTACGGCAACGCCATCCGCCAGAACGCCTCGGCGGAGCTCATCAGCAAGATCCTCTACCCCAACGACAACCACATGGAGGGCAAGATCCTGCGCCTGCGCCAGCAGTACTTTTTGTCCGCCGCCTCCATCGGCGACATCTGCCAGAACCACCTGGCCCAGTTCGGCAGCCTGGACACCCTGCCCGAGAAGGCGGCCATCCAGCTGAACGACACCCATCCCACCCTGGCCATCCCCGAGCTGATGCGCATTTTGCTGGACGAGTGCGGCTACGGCTGGGACAAAGCCTTCGACATCTGCCGGCGCACCTTCGCCTACACCAACCACACCGTGATGAGCGAGGCGCTGGAGAAGTGGAACATCGACATCTTCCGCACCACCCTGCCCCGCATCTTTACCATCGTGCAGGAGATGGACCGCCGCTGCCGGGCCGACTTTGAAAAAGCCTTCCCCGGCGATACGGGCAAAATCGACTACATGGCCATCCTGGGCGACGGCCAGGTGCGCATGGCCAACATCTGCTGCTATGTGTGCCACTCCATCAACGGCGTGTCCAAGCTGCACAGCGAGATCATCAAGGACAGCGTCTTCCACGACTACTACCTCTACAAGCCCCAGGCCTTCAAGAACGTCACCAACGGCATTGCTTACCGCCGCTGGCTGCTGGCGGGCAACCCGGCGCTGACCAAACTGCTGTGCGACGTGATCGGCCCCGGCTTCAAGCACGACGCTTCCCAGCTGAGCCGCCTGGCCGCCTTCAAGAACGACAGGAAGGTGCTGGCCGCCCTGGACGAGGTGAAGAAGGCCAACAAGGCGGAATTTGCCGCCCATCTGAAAAAGGCCACCGGCCAGGTCATCGACCCGGGCTCCATCTTCGACTGCCAGGTCAAGCGGATGCACGAGTACAAGCGCCAGCACCTGAACGCGCTGAACATCGCCGCCCAGTACCTGTATCTGAAAGCCAATCCCAATGCCGACGTGACCCCCAAGACCTACATCTTCGGCGCCAAGGCGGCCCCCGGCTATTACATGGCCAAACAGATGATCCGCCTGATCTGCAAGCTGGGCGAATACATCGACGCCGACCCCGCCGTGCGGGACATCCTGAAGGTGGTCTATCTGGAGGACTACAACGTCACCACCAGCGAGCGGCTGATGCCCGCCAGCGAGGTGAGCGAGCAGATCAGCCTTGCGGGCACCGAGGCTTCCGGCACCGGCAACATGAAGTTCATGCTGAACGGCGCCATCACCCTGGGCACCCTGGACGGCGCCAACGTGGAGATCGCCGACGCCGCCGGCATGGACAACGAGGTCATCTTCGGCATGCGCACCGAGGAAGTGAACGCCCTCAAGGCCATGGGCTATCATCCCAGCATGTTCGCCAACCGGGACGAGGTCACCCTGGAAGTGCTGAACTTCCTGGAGAAGGGCTGGAACGGCGAGGACTTCCACGAGATCGTGAACAACCTGCGCAATGTGGACCCCTACATGGTGCTGGCGGACTTTGCCGATTACCGCCGCGCTCACACGGACCTTGCGAAGCTCTACGCCGACCGCACCCGCTGGAACCAGATGAGCCTTGCCAACATCGCGGGCAGCGGCGTGTTCAGCGCCGACCGGTCGGTCACCGATTACGCCAACAACATCTGGGGCGCCAGCCCGGTGAAATGAATCCCGCGCCCCCGGCCCATTGCGCCCGGGGGCATTTTTTGAAGCGCGGCCTGGACCTGCCGCCAATTTCTCTTGCCAGAGGAGCGATCTTGCTTGGACCATCTGTTCAACAGCCTTGACAGCGCCTACAAGACCCCCCGCGGGGCGGTGAGGGCGGGCGAACCGCTGCGCCTGGCGCTGACCATCCCCGAACACTACGGCTTTGTGGAGCCGCGGCTGGTGCTTGCCAAGGACGGCGGCGCCCCCGTGGAATACCGCATGGGTTTCAAGGGCTGCGTGGAGGGGGTGAACCACTTCCGCCTGGACCTGACGCTGGACGAAACGGGGCTTTATTTCTATTACTTCGACCTCTATTCCGACTTCCGCAAGCTCTACCGGGGCGAGCTGGGCGAGGCGGTGCTCAGCTGGACGGCGGGCGCCTGCTGGCAGCTCACCGTTTATGAGGCGGGCTTTTCCACCCCGAAGGCCCTGCGGGGCGGGGTGATGTATCAAATCTTCCCCGACCGCTTTTTCGAGGGCAGGCCCCACCCGGTGATGCCCTTTGCCGACCGGGTCTACCGGGCCAACAAGCAGGGCGAGCCCTACTTCTGGCCCAACGAGCAGGGCGGCCAGCTGAACCTGGACTACTTCGGCGGCGACTTTGAGGGCATCCGCAAAAAGCTTGGCTACCTGCAGCAGCTGGGGGTCACCTGGATCTACCTCAACCCCATCTTCGAGGCCCACGCGAACCACCGCTACAACACCGCCGACTATCTGAACGCCGACCCTCTGCTGGGCACCAACGAGGAGTTTGCCCGCCTGTGCCGGGAGGCCAGAAAGCGGGGCATCCGCATCATCCTGGACGGCGTGTTCAGCCACACCGGGTCGGACAGCCTCTATTTCAACCGGGAGGGCCGCTACGGCCAGGGCGGGGCTTACCACGACCCGAACAGCCCCTACCGCAGCTGGTACGACTTCGACAAAAAATACCCCTGCGGCTACCGCAGCTGGTGGGGCTTCGACACCCTGCCCGAAGTGCGGGAGAACGACCCCGCCTACCGGCAGTTCATCTGCGGCAGGGGCGGCGTCATCGACACCTGGCTTTCCCGCGGGGCCAGCGGCTTCCGGCTGGACGTGGCGGACGAACTGCCCGACAGCTTCATCGAGGACATCCGCAGGGCGGTGAAGGCCCACGGGCCGGACTGCTACCTGCTGGGCGAGGTGTGGGAGGACGCCACCACCAAAGAGGCCTACGGCGTGCGCCGCACCTACCTTTTGGGCAAGGGGCTGGACGGGGTGATGAACTACCCCTTCCGCAACGCCATCCTGGGCTTTCTGCGGGGCGGCAGCGCCCTCTCCTGCGCCGAACAGCTGGCCGCCATCTGCGAGCACTACCCCGCCCCGGCGCTGCACGCGCTGATGAACCACCTGGGCACCCACGACACCGAGCGCGTCCTCACCGCCCTGGAAGACGAGCCCGCCGAAGGGCGGGACCGCTACTGGCAGAGCGGGCGGCGGCTGCCCCGGCCCAGGTACGACCACGGCATCCGGCTGGTGCGGCTGGCCTACGCCATGCTGTTCACCCTGCCGGGGGTGCCCTGCATCTACTACGGCGACGAGGTGGGCATGCAGGGCTACCGGGACCCCTTCAACCGGGCCTATTACGACTGGGACTCCACCGAGAACCGGATCAAGCCCCTGCTGCGCCAGCTGGCGAAGCTGCGCAAGGAGTGCGACGCCTTCTGGGAGGGAGGCTTCCGGGTGACGCGGGCGGACGGCGGCCTTTTGCAGTACCGCCGCAACGGCCCCGCCGAGACCGCCGAGATCGTGGTCAACCGCACCCCCCGGCTGCTGGCCACCCGGGCCCTGGGCAAGGTGACCGAAGTGAACCCCTTCAGCTTCACCGTGGTGGTGGAGGACACGGCAAAACTGGCCGCAGCCGAAACCGCCCTGTGAGCCGCGCTTTGCAAACGCAAAGGGCGGCCCGCCGGATGTCTCTCCGGCGGGCCGCCCTGTTATTTTTATTCCTGCCGCTGATACAGCAGATAGCGCACGGTATAGTAGGTCGTCCGGTTGAGCTGGCGCTCCTGCCCTTCGCCCACCCGCGCATAGCCGTGCTGTTCCAGCAGCGGCTCCCACCGTGCCAGGCTGGCCTCGTATTCGTCCTCATAGCTGCCGCAGACGATAAACTCGGTGTCAAAGGCGGGCTCGCCGTAAAATTCCTGCTGGATCTGCTCCACCGGCAGGTTGAAGCTGCCAATGTAGGGGCTGGCCTGCAAAAGGTCCGCCGCCATGCCAAACCCCCGGTCCAGCACGCCCCACATCTCGTAGCTTGCGTCCGGCACGCTGCGCATCACCTGGGCGAACTGGTACTGCACCGCATCCTCCCGCCTTTGGCCAAAGGCCTGCCGGTTGGGGGCGTGCCACCAGGCAAAGCCCACCCCGGCGGCCAGCGCCGCCGCGGCCAGGGCCGCCCACAGCCGGCGGCCGGCGCGCCCGTCGCCCGCCAGCTTGTCCCCCACGGCCCGCACCGCCGCCAGCAGCGGCACAAAACCGAAGGGCACGAACAGCGCCAGCGCCAGGGCGTAGTAGATGGGGACGTTGTTGGGCGTGCCGTAGATGGCCGCCGTCACCGCCAGAAAGCCCAGCGGCAGCAGCAACCGCTGCAGCCAGAAGGCCGCGTCCCGCTTTTCGCCCCGGGCGCGGGGGGCGAAGGTGAACCAGAGCAGCCCCAGCGCCACGAACACGCCGAACACCCAGTTGAGGCGCAGGTCGGAACAGGTGTTGCGCCACATGTTGGCCAGTATCTGAGCCGGGGCGGCGTCGGCTGAGTCGGAATAGAGAAAGAGATTGCAGTAAAAATAGTTATACAGCATCTCATCCAGCGCGCCGCCTGCCCAAAAGTAGAAAAGCCAGGGCAGGCTCATGGCCGCAAGGCCCAGCACGCCGCCGGCAAAAGCGCGGCAAAGGCCCTTCCAGTCCCGGCGGGCAAGGCCCCAGGCCAGCAGCACCGCGGCCACCGCCGCGAAGGGGGCGCAGAGGTTATACTTGATCCAGAACGCCCCGCCGCACAGAAGGCCCAAGGCGAGGCCCAGCCGGAGGGTAAGCGGGCGGCGCAGGCGCAGCGTCTCCAGCCCCAGCACCATCCCGCCCAGCAAAAGGGGCAGGCAAAGCTCCTCGGCGCTGTCCCCTTTTTGGAAGGCGATGGTGGAATAGCTCACCGCCAGCACCAGCGCGGGGGCCAGCGCAGCCGCCCGGCCCGCGCCGCACAGAAGGAACAGCCGCCGGGCAAAGTGCAAAAACAGCGCCGCCGCGGCGATCTCGATGAGCCAGACGCCCAGAAAGCCGTCCGCCTCGACCCAGTTGGCGATGCAGTGCAGCAAAAACAGCAGCGGGCCCTTCTGGTCCACCGCGTCCACATAGAGCATCCGCCCCTGGGCCATGGCCTTGCCCATCAGGAAAAAACACTGGGCGTCCGACCAGTTGTTCACGGCATAGAAGGGGGAGCTGCGGCTGACCACGGCCAGCACGCCCGCCGCGGGCAGCACGAGCCAGAGCGCAGAAAACCGGCGCAGCGCGCCGGCTTTCCCTTCCGCCTTCCCGGCGGGATTCATTCCTCACCTCTGCCCCGGCGGGCCAGCACCTTCACGCTGCTGGCGTACTCCGAGGGGGTCATGCCGGTGACCTTTTTGAAGTGGCGGGAGAAGTAGTGGATGGAATTGTAGCCCAAAAGGGCGGCGATCTCGGTGAAGTTGTGGCTGCCCTGGCGGATCATCTCCTTGGCCTTCTGGATCTTCAGGTTGCCAAAGTACTCCATGGCGCCGCCGCCGGTCTTTTCCCGGAAGACCTTTTGCAGGTAGCTGCGGCCCACCAGGTTGTCGCGGCAGATGTCGCTTAAGGTCAGCCGGCGCTGGATGTTGGCTTCCAGATACTGCTGCACCCGGGCCAGAAACTCGTTCTGGCTGCGCTCGCGGATGAGGCTGGTGGGGCGGCTTTGGGGGGTCTCGTCCCCCCGGCGCACAAGGCACAGCAGCATATACTCCAGCGACACGCCGATGATCTGCTCGCAGCCGAAGGGCGCGCCCTCCCGCCGGATGAGGTGGGGGGTGAGGGGGTCGTCCAGCGGGGTGGAGAAGGCCGCGCCGGCCATCTCCACAATGCGGGCCAGCAGCACCCGCTCGTTGTCGCTCACGTTCACCACCCGGCGGCGGAAAAAGTCCATGGCGGGGCCGCCGCACTCAAAGGAGATGATGACGATGTTGGGCGCGCCGTCGCCGGTGGCCCGCACGTTGTGGAATTCGCCCGGCTGATGGAAGATCATCTGCCCCTTTTTCAGCAGCTTCTCCTCGTCGCCGGCGGTGACATACACCTCGCCCTTGTCGGCGTAGACCAGCTCCCAGAAATCATGGCTTTCACCCACAAAGGCGTAATCCGGCCCATACTCAAAGTAATGCACCGAATAGATGCGGTCGATGGCCAGCGGGCGCTCCAGTTCAAGCGGCGTGTATCCCATGCCCTGCCTCCTTTTTCCCTGCGGGGGCGGAAATTGCATATTCTTCCATTAGTATACCGCATTCCGGCTGATTGTGCAAACTTTTTTACAAAAAATACACCTTGCCCGGGGGCTGTTCAAGCCGGCCCCGCCGTGTTATACTGGAAACCAGCAACAGATCTGTGAGGGGTTTTTATGCTGCAAACACTGCAAGCCCGGTTTTTCACCGACTGGGGTTTTTACCGGCGGGTGCTGGCCATCACCCTGCCCATCGCCATCCAGAACGTCATCAGCCTGGGCGTAAATATGATGGACATCATCATGCTGGGCCAGCTGGGCGACACGGCCATCGCCGCCGCCAACCTGGGCGGCCAGCTGTTCATCCTTCTCAACGTCACCGGTTTCGGCCTTGCCAGCGGCGCGGCGGTGCTCATCGCCCAGTACTGGGGCAGGCGGGACATGCCGCGCATCCGGCAGGTCTTCGCCCTCAGCCTGCGCTTTGCCCTGGGCGCGGCGGCGCTGTTCACCGTGCTGGGGCGGCTGTTCCCGGTGCAGATCATGCACATCTTCGCCGCCGACGCCGGCGTGATCCGGGAGGGGGCCGCCTACCTGGAATGGCTGTCGTTGAGTTTCATCTTCTACAGCTTCTCCAACTGCTACATCATGTGCCTGCGGGCGGTGGAGCAGGTGAAGGTGAGCATCGCCGTTTATTCCAGCAGCTTTTTCGTGAACGTGTTCTTTAACTACTGCTTCATCTTCGGCAAGCTGGGCGCGCCGGAGCTGGGGGTGCGGGGCGCGGCCCTGGGCACCATCATGGCCCGCCTGTTCGAGTGCGGGGCGGTGCTGGCGTACATGTGCTTCGTCGAGCGCACGGTTCGTTTCACCCCAAGATGGCTGCTGCGCTTTCGCAGCGGGCTGTTCGGCGACTATGTGCGCAACAGCGTGCCGGTGGTGAGCAACGAGCTGCTGTGGGCGCTGGGCACGGCGGTGACCAACCTGACCATCGGCCATATGGGCCCCAGCTTCACCAGCGCGGTGAGCATCGTGAACGTGGTGAACAACCTGGTGAGCGTGTTCATCTTCGGCATGGCCAACGCCACCGCCGTGGTGGTGGGCAAGACCATCGGCGAAGGGCGCCTGGCGGACGCCCGCCGGGCCGCCAACAGCACGGTGGCGGTGAGCGTTGTGCTCAGCCTTGCCGCCTCGGCGCTGCTGCTGGCGGGCCAGCGCCCCGTCATGAGCCTTTACAACGTGAGCCGGCAGGCCCACGACACCGCCCTCATCCTGATGACCATTCTGGCGGCCATCCAGCCCTTCCAGGCGGTGGGCACCGTGATGGTGGTGGGGGTGCTGCGGGGCGGCGGCGACGTGCGCACCAACCTCATTCTGGACAGCGGCCTGCTCTGGATGCTGGCCATCCCTCTGGGCCTTCTGGGCGGCTTTGTGTTCCACTGGTCCGCGCCGGTGGTGTTCTTCTGCCTGCGGTGTGACAACATCGTCAAGAGCATCTTGGGTTTCATCCGCCTTTGCAGCGGCCGCTGGGTGCGTGTGGTCACCCGCGCCGACGCGGTGCAGGAGGCGTAAGATCTTGCCCATAAAATTCCGGCATCCCCGGATGAGATAAGGAGTGTTGAAGATGGAAAAGCAGAAAGTCGCATGGATCGGCGCCGGCGTGATGGGCGCGTCCCAGGCCGGGCATCTGGTGAAGGCCGGCTGGGAAGTGAAGGCCTACGGCCGCCACTACGAGAAGGTGGCCGCCAAGGCGCCCGAGTTCGGCTTCATCCCCTGCCGCACCATCGCCGAGGCGGTGGCGGACGCGGCCTTCGTGTTCGTGATGGTGGGTTACCCCGCCGACGTGGAAGAGGTGTTCTGCAGCGAGGGCGGCATCCTGGCCTCGGCCCGCCCCGGCGCCGTGGCGGTGGACATGACCACCTCCAGCCCCACCCTGGCCCAAAAGCTCTATGCCCTGGGCAAAGAGAAGGGCATCGCCGTGCTGGACGCGCCGGTCTCCGGCGGCGACAAGGGCGCGCGGGAGGCCACCCTGTCCATCATGGTGGGCGGCGACGAGGCCGCCTTTGAGAAGGCCCTGCCCTTCTTCAGCGCCATGGGCAAAAGCGTGCTGCTGATGGGCCCCGCGGGTTTCGGCCAGCACACCAAGGCCGCCAACCAGATCGCCGTGGCGGGCGCCACCGCCGCCTACACCGAGGCCATCCACTACGCCGAGAAGGCCGGCCTGGACCCTGAGAAGATGCTGGCGGCCATCGGCGGCGGCGCGGCGGGCAGCTGGCAGATCGCCAACATGGCCCCCCGCGCTTTGGCGGGCGACTTCGCCCCCGGCTTTTTTGTGAAACACTTCATCAAGGACATGAAGATCATCTGCGAAGAGGCTTCCGCCCGGGGCGAGAGCCTGCCCATGGTGGAGAGCGTGCTCAAGGTGTATGAGGAGTTCGCCGCCGCCGGCGGTGAAAACGAGGGCACCCAGGCGCTCATTGATTTTTACAGAAAGAATAAGTAATAAGTATATTTCCAATTTGTATTTTCTTGGAGGCAGAAAAGCCCCGGGCCGCAGGGCCCGGGGCTTTTTGCGCAACGCGGGGGCTTATTTCACTTCCGGCAGGCTGGCGGCGGCGGCGCTCTGGCCCACGCGGCGGGTCATCTCGTCGGGGGCTTCGGGGCGGAAGGCCACATCGGGGTACTCCTCGTCCATCACACGGGCCGCCTCGGCCAGGATGATGTCGCCGCCCTTGCCGCTCATCACGCGGCCCATCATCTGCACGTGATGGATGTCGTAGAACTGGGCATAGAGGCCCATGGTGTGGCCCAGATACACGCCGATGCTGCGGTAGACCGCGGCGGCGCGGCCGTCGCCGGCGGCCATCCGCTCCTGCACCGCCTTCAGGCGCTTTGCGGGGGGTTCGGTCTCGTCCAGCTCGATGCCGGCGCGAGGGGCCAGCTTGTTCACGCCGTCCTGGCTGAAGTACTTCACGCCGCAGCCGATGTCGCCGCTCCACTCGTCCTCCATGGCGCCGGGCTGGCCGTCCACGGGGGCGAAGGCCAGCTCGTTCAGCCAGCCGCAGATGTTGCCCTCGCCGTCCACATAGCCCACGGCCTCGCTGGTGCCCATGGCGATGCCCATGATGCCGTTTTCGCCCAGGCCCATGGCGCCCGCCAGCGCGGACACGTCGCCGTCGTTGGCCACCACCACGGGGATCTCGTAGCCCAGCATGCGGGAAAGGTCCTCAGCCACGCGGGTGTAGATGTTCTTGACCTTCTTTTCGAAGTCGGACTTGTTCACCTTGAGGAACAGGCTGGCCACCATGCACTTGTTGTCGATGTAGACGCCGGCGGAGGAAACGCCGATGCCGTCCACCTTGCGCCCTTTTTCCATGATCTTGGCGGCCGCGGTGGCGCAGGCGGCCAGGATGCCCAGATAGTGATAGTCGGGGTTGGGGTTGACCTTGGGGTACCAGACCACCTCTTCGCTGTAGATGGTCTCGCCGTCGATGACGGCGCTCACCTTGCGGTCGGAGCCGCCGGCGTCAAAGCCGATGCGGGCGCCGTTCGTGTGGCGGCCCACGCTCTCCGATTTCTGGAAGGCGGTGGGGCGGCTTTCATAGGGCAGGCTGATCACCTGGAACTCCCGCTCGTAGACGTTCTCCATAAAGTCCTTGTCGAAGGCGCGGGAGCCGGTGGCGGTGTAGGCCTTCTGGATCTGGCGGGCCAGGGCGTCGTCGCCGCAGATATACACCTTGAAGCCGCCCCAGCTCCACAAGAGGAACTTGACCATGCGATCCACATAGTAAGCGTCGGCCTCGGCCATCTCGGGGGTGCCGCAGACCTTGCACTCCCAGGTGCCGATCTGCCCGCCGGAGCGCTCCACCGCGATGCACAGGGGCTTTTGGGCAACCATCTGGTGGTGCTTGAAAAACAGGCCCAGGGGAACAAAGCCCTGATCCAGCTCGGGCAGGTTCTTCACCGGGATCTCAACGTTCAGAAACTTCATTTGCGCGTCCTTCCTTTCAGCGTTTGGGCCCCTTTGGCCGGGGCGGTGTTCTTTGGCTTCATTGTAGCACGCGCTTTGCGCCTTTGTCTTGTGTGGGTCAGCCGCCGTGTTTGCACTTTCTGCTTTGGCCCGGCGCAGCGTGTGCAGATTTGCCAAATTTCTTTGCCCAAATTGCACAAAGGCGCGGGGCGGCAGAACGCCGCCCCGCGCCGGGGTCTGCGTGATAAAACCTTAAAGCACTTTGGAAAGGAAGTCCTTGAGGCGGGGGTTCTTGGGGTTCGAGAAGAACTCTTCGGGGGGTTCGTCCTCCTGCACCTTGCCCTCGTTGATGAACACCACCCGGTTGGCCACCTCGCGGGCAAAGCCCATCTCGTGGGTGACCACCACCATGGTCATGCCGCTGGCCGCCAGCTCCTTCATCAGCTGCAGCACCTCGCCCACCATCTCGGGGTCAAGGGCGCTGGTGGGCTCGTCGAAGAGCAGCACTTCCGGGTCCATGGCCAGCGCCCGCACGATGGCGATGCGCTGCTTCTGGCCGCCGGAAAGGGTGCTGGGATAGGCGTCCGCCTTGTCCGCCAGGCCGATGCGCTCCAGCAGCTGCACGGCCCGTTCGTCAGCCTCGGCCTGGGTCTTGAGCTTCTGCAGCACCGGGGCCAGGGTGATGTTCTGCTTCACCGTCAGGTGGGGGAACAGGTTGAAATGCTGGAACACCATGCCCATCTTGCGCCGCAGGGCGTTGATGTCGGTGCCCTTGCCGTTCACCAGCTGGCCGTCGAACCAGACTTCGCCCCCCTCGGGCACCTCCAGCAGGTTGAGGCAGCGCAGAAAGGTGGACTTGCCGCAGCCGGAGGGCCCCACCAGCACCACCTTGTCTCCCCTGTTCACGGTGATGTCCAGCCCGTCCAGCACCGGTACATCGCCGAATTTTTTGCAAAGGCCTTTAACCTCGATCACTCTGCGCCAGCCTCCTTTCGATGACCTTGCCCACCTTTTCCAGCAGCATCACCATGATCAGGTAGATGGCCGCCACCGCCAAAAGGGGCGGGAACGCGTCCCAGGTCTGGCTGCGGATCTGGTCGCCGCCGCGGGTGAGGTCGCCCAGGGCGATGTAGCCCGCCACGGCGGTCTCCTTGAGCAGGGCGATGAACTCGTTGATGAGGGTGGGCAGGATGTTCTTCACCGCCTGGGGCATGATGACGCGCAGCATCACCTGGCCGTAGGAAAGGCCCAGGCTGCGCCCGGCCTCCATCTGCCCCGGGTCGACGCTCATGATGCCGCTGCGGAAAATTTCCGCCACGTAGGCGCCGGAGTTGATGCCGAAGGCGATGATGGCCACCATCAGCTTCTGGTCCGGTTTCGCCGTGGCGAACACCACGAACCACATGATGAGCAGCTGCACCACCACAGGGGTGCCGCGGATGACCGTGAGGTAGACCTTGCAGACAAGGTTCAGCAGCCTCAGGCCGATGCCGGGCCGGTCCGCCTTGTCGTGGGTGACCCGCATCACCGCAACCATCGCGCCCAGGGCGATGCCGATGATCAGCGCGCCGATGGTGATGATGATGGTGTTCTGCAGGCCGTCGGTGAGATACTTCCAGCGGTCCTTCGCGATGAAATTCAGATAAATGTGTTTCTGCCAGAACTCGCTGGCCGTGATGGACTGCAACAGGCCCATGGCTTCCTTCCTCTCCGTATAAGAACAGGGGCCGGGAAAGCCGGCCCCCGTTCTGCCGCACACTTGTGCGTTTCATTATACACCAAAAACCCTCTGGCCGCCAGCCCTTATTTCAGCACCAGAACGGACTGGATGCCGGTGCAGTAGCTGTTGGTGAAGTCCACGTTCACCAGGCGCTCCTCGGTGACGGTCATGCCCGCGGCGCCGAAGTCGGCCTTGCCGCTGTTGATGGCGGGGATGATGGAAGCGAACTCCATGTCCTCGATCACCAGTTCATAGCCCAGGTAGTCACAGATGGCCTTGGCGAACTCGGCGTCGATGCCCACGATCTCATCGCCCTCGTAGTACTCATAGGGGGGGAAGTAGGCGTTGGTGGCCATGGTCAGGGTGCCGTTGGGATACTCGGTGCCCTCCGGGGTCACATAGCCCTCGGCGCCCTCCACGCCGTTGATGTACTTGTCCAGGATGGCGTCCAGGGTGCCGTTCTCCTGGATGGCGGCAATGGCCTCGTTGAACTGGGCGGTCAGCTCGCTGCCCTTGTTCAGCGCGATGGCGTAGTCCTCCACAGCGAAGTCCTCATCCAGCATGGTGATGTCGTCGTTCTGCTCCACAAACACCTTGCCGGGCTCATTGTCGATGATGACCGCGTCCACCTTGCCCTGCTTGAGAGCCAGCACCGCGTCGTTGAACTTGTTGTACTGCTCAACAGTGGCGCCCTCCACGTCCTGGGCGTAGATGTCGCCGGTGGTGCCCAGCTGCACGCCGATGTTCTTGCCGGTCAGATCGTCCACGCTGAAGATGTACTGCTTCGACTCGGCGGCCGCGCTGGCGGAAGCCGGGGTGGAAGCGGAGGTGGCGGTGCTGCCGGAAGCGGGCTCGCTGGCGGGGGGGGTGGAGCCGCAGGCGGCGAGGCTCAGGGCCAGAACGCCGGCCAGAACCGCGGAGATCAGTTTTTTCATATGGATACACTCCTCTTTGCGCCCCCGCTGCGGGGGTGTTGTTTTTTGGCTCCCCGTCCTGTGGTGGGGAAAACCTTGGAATCAGTATACCGCATATTTATGCTTTGTCAATGAATTTTTATGAATTTCTCAGCTTTTTGTCGCTTTGAACAAAATCACGCTTTTGGGGGCGGGTCCTCTCGTTCGCATTGCCATATATCCTGTTTCGCGCGGCTTCGAAGGGGTTCGAAAGCGGTCCGGCGGCGGCGCAGGCCGCGCCTGTCAGTGAATATATATGCATAAAAATGCATGATTCAGTCATTCCCGGGCGGGGCGGCGGGCCCGCGCCTTGACTTTTGCGTTTTCGGATGCTATAGTTGTGCGCGTTGGAAGATGCTGATTCTTATATGTAAAGGAGGTGCCGCAGCAATGACGCTGGACAGGCTGCCGCTGGGCAAAGCCGCCACCATCGAGGCGGTGAGCGGCGAAGGCGCGCTGCGCCGTCATTTTCTGAACATGGGCCTGACGCCGGGCACCCGGGTGACCCTGCGCAAGACCGCCCCCATGGGGGACCCCATCGAACTGGAGCTGCGGGGCTACGAACTGACCCTGCGGCTGGAGGACGCAAGGAACATCGAGATCGGAGAGCCGGGCGAGCCGGGCCAGGCGCCCGCCGCCCCCAGGGCGGCCATCCCGCCCATCCCCCACCCCGGCCACGGCGAGAAAAAGCGCACGGCGCTGGCGGCGGACACGCCGCTGGTGTTCGCGCTGGCGGGCAACCAGAACTGCGGCAAGACCACCCTGTTCAACCAGCTCACCGGCGCAAACCAGCACGTGGGCAACTTCCCCGGCGTGACGGTGGACCGCAAGGACGGCCAGATCCGCAAGCACCCCCAGGCCACGGTGGTGGATCTGCCGGGCATCTATTCCCTCTCGCCCTACACCAGCGAGGAGATCGTGACGCGGGATTTTCTGGTGAACAACAAGCCGGACGGCATCATCAACATCGTGGACGCCACCAACATCGAGCGCAACCTCTATTTGACCTTGCAGCTCATCGAGCTGGGCATCCCCATGGTGCTGGCCCTGAACATGATGGACGAGATGCGCTCCAACGGCAACACGGTGCATGTGAACCACCTGGAGCAGGCGTTGGGCATCCCGGTCATCCCCATCTCGGCGGCCAAGAACGAGGGCATCGACGAGCTCATCGAGCACGCCATGCAGGTGGCGCTGAACCGGGAAAAGCCCCAGCGGCTGGATTTCTGCTTTGGCGCGGTGCACCGGTGCATCCACGCCATCTGCCACCTCATCGAGGACCACGCCCAGCGGGCCGGGGTGCCGGTGCGCTTTGCCGCCACCAAGCTGGTGGAGGGCGACGCGCCCATGCTGGAGAAGATGGACCTCTCGGAAAACGAGAAGGACATGATGGAGCACGCCATCACCGAGATGGAGGGCGAAGTGGGCACCGACCGGGAGGCGGCGCTGGCGGACATGCGCTACGGCTTCATCGGGCAGGTGTGCGCCGAGTCGGTGGTGCGCCGGGGCGAGAGCCGCGAGCACGCCCGCAGTGTGAAGATCGACAGCATCCTCACCCACCGGGTGCTGGCCATCCCCATCTTCCTTGCCATCATGGGGGTGGTGTTCTGGCTCACCTTCGGCCTCATCGGCCAGGCCTTGAGCGACCTTTTGGGCCTGGGTCTGGACCAGCTCACCGCCCTGGCGGACAAGGGCCTCTCCGCCTACGGCATCAACCCGGTGGTGCACAGCCTGGTCATCGACGGCATCTTTGCCGGCGTGGGCAGCGTGCTCACCTTCCTGCCCATCATCGTGACCCTGTTCTTCTTCCTCTCCATCCTGGAGGACTCGGGCTATATGGCCCGGGTGGCCTTCGTGATGGATAAGCTTTTGCGCAAGATCGGCCTTTCCGGCCGCAGCTTCGTGCCCATGCTCATCGGCTTCGGGTGCAGTGTGCCCGCCATCATGGCCACCCGCACCCTGTCCAGCGAGCGGGACCGGCGGATGACCATCCTGCTGACCCCCTTCATGAGCTGCTCGGCCAAGCTGCCCATCTACGCCATGTTCACCGCCGCCTTCTTCACCAGCCACAAGGCGCTGGTGATGATCGGCCTGTATGTGATGGGCATGGTCATCGGCGTTGTCTACGGCCTCATCCTGAAGGCGGTGGCCTTCAAGGGCGAGCCGGTGCCTTTTGTGATGGAGCTGCCCAACTACCGGCTGCCCAGCGCGGGCAGCGTTGCCCGCCTGATGTGGGAAAAGGCCAAGGACTTTTTGGTGCGGGCCTTCACCGTCATCTTTGTGGCCAGCCTGCTCATCTGGTTTTTGCAGACCTTCGACACCCGGCTCAACGTGGTCACCGACTCGGCGGACAGCCTGCTGGCGGCCCTGGGCGGCCTGCTGGCTCCCCTTTTCGCCCCCCTGGGCTTCGGCGACTGGCGGGTGTCCACCGCGCTCATCACCGGCTTTTCCGCCAAGGAGGCGGTGGTCAGCACCCTGGCGGTGCTCACCGGCTCCAGCCTGACGAGCCTGCCGCAGGCGCTGGGGGGCATGTTCACCCCCCTCACCGCCTTCGTGTTCCTCACCTTCACCCTGCTCTACACCCCCTGCGTGGCGGCCATCGCCGCCGTGAGGCGGGAGATGGGCAGCGCAAAGGCCGCGGCGGGCGTGGCGCTGGCCCAGTGCGCCATCGCCTGGGGCGCGGCCTTCCTGGTGCGGTGCATCGGCCTGGCTTTGGGCCTGGGCTGAATTCTTTCAAAGGAGTCTTGCTGTATGGGTCTTGGAGACATCCTCATCCTTGCCGCGGTGGCGGCCGCCTTCATCGGGGCGCTGGTCTTCATCTTCAAAAACGGGGGCTTTTCGGCAGGCTGCGGCGGCGACTGCGCCCACTGCGCCTCCCGGTGCACCCACGCCGACGACGAGGAAAAATAAACCGGCGTTTGCCCGCCGGGGACGGAACTGCCCGTCCCCGGTTTTTTTGCCGTGTTTTGTCCACGAATCAAAGACATTTGTGTTTTTTGTGCGTCCACAATGGAAAACCGCCCGCTTTTTTGTGAATCTTTGCGCTGGCGCGCCCTTTGGTTTTGTACTATACTAAAGTTACCGCAGTCTCCCTGCCGGGGGATGCGGCATCTTTCTATTGGAGGGAAACGAAATGGCAAGAGTGTACAATTTCAGCGCAGGCCCGTCCATGATGTTTGAGCAGGTGCTCAAGACCGCCCAGTCAGAGCTGATGGAATACGGCTTTAGCGGGCAGTCCGTGATGGAGATGAGCCATCGCAGCAGTACCTTCGACGCCATTATCAAGGACACCGAGGCCCGGCTGCGGCGGGTGCTGTCCATCCCGGACAATTACAAGGTGGGCTTCATCCAGGGCGGCGCCTCCACCCAGTTCGACATGGTGCCCCTGAACCTGATGACCACCGGCCAGGCGGACTATCTGGTCACCGGCAACTTCTCGAACCGCGCGGCCAAGGAGGCGGCCAAGTTCGGCAAGGTGAACATCGTTGCCAACACCAAGGACATCAACTACACCGCCATCCCCGATGTGGACGCCATTGAATACACCCCCGGCGCAAGCTACGTGCACATCTGCGAGAACAACACCATCTTCGGCACCCGGTTCACAAAGCTGCCCTGGGTGGAGGGGGTGCCGCTGGTGGCGGACATGAGCAGCTGCATCCTCAGCCGCCCCACCGATGTGAGCAGATACGGCCTCATTTACTTCGGCGTGCAGAAGAACGTGGCCCCGGCGGGCATGGCCATCGCCATCGTGCGCCAGGACCTGCTGGGCAAGGCGGCGGAAAACGTGCCCAGCATGCTGAACTACCAGACTCTCATCGAGGCGGGCAGCATGTACAACACGCCCCCCTGCTGGTGCATCTACATGACCGGCCTCACCCTCAAATACATCGAGGAGGAGATCGGCGGCCTCGAGGAGATGGAAAAGCGCAACAACGCCAAGGCGAAGGTGCTCTACGACTATCTCGACAGCCAGGAATTCTTCAGGAACCCGGTGAACAAACCGGACCGCAGCATCATGAACGTCACCTTCACCAGCCCCGACGCGGACACCGACAAGCTCTTCTGCGCCAAGGCCGCCGAGGCGGGCTTTGTGAACCTGAAGGGCCACCGGCTGGTGGGCGGCATGCGCGCCTCCATCTACAACGCCATGCCCGCCGAGGGCGTGGCCAAGCTGGTGCAGTTCATGGAGGACTTTGTGAAACAGTACGGCTGAAAAAGGAGAATGGCTTTTATGTATACCATCAAGACACTGAACAACATCGCCCCCGCAGGGCTGGCGAAGCTGGGCCCGGCCCAGTTCAAAGTGGATAACGAGGCCGGCGCGCCCCAGGGCATCCTGGTGCGCAGCGCCAAGATGCACGAGATGGAACTGCCCGAAAGCCTGCTGGCCATTGGCCGCGCGGGCGCGGGCGTGAACAACATCCCGGTGGAAAAATGCAGCGAGGCGGGCGTGGTGGTGTTCAACACCCCCGGCGCCAACGCCGGCGGCGTGGCCGAGCTGACCATCGGCGGCCTGGTGCTGGCCAGCCGCAACCT
Source organism: Candidatus Allofournierella excrementigallinarum (assembly GCF_944388085.1). Classification (NCBI taxonomy): domain Bacteria; kingdom Bacillati; phylum Bacillota; class Clostridia; order Eubacteriales; family Oscillospiraceae; genus Allofournierella; species Candidatus Allofournierella excrementigallinarum. The sequence continues at coordinate 31,645 of NZ_CALXHK010000010.1, forward strand.
GCTGCCCGCCATGGAGTGGGCCCAGGGCCTTGCCGGCGAGGGCGACGCGGTGGCGGCCCTGGTGGAAAAAGGCAAGAGCCAGTTCGTGGGCCCGGAGCTTGCGGGCAAAAAGCTGGGCGTGGTGGGCCTTGGCGCCATCGGCGTGAAGGTGGCCAACGCGGCGGTGCATCTGGGCATGGAGGTCTACGGCTATGACCCCTATATCTCGGTGCAGGCGGCCTGGAATCTGAGCCGCGGTGTGCGCCACAGCGTAAGCCTGACCGAGCTGGTGGCCCAGTGCGACTACATCACCCTGCATCTGCCCGCCAACGCCCAGACCAAGGGCTTCATGAATGCCGGCGTATTCCGCGCCTGCAAGCCGGGGCTGCGGCTGTTGAACTTTGCCCGCGGCGAGCTGGTGAACAACGCCGACCTGCTGGCAGCCCTGGCCGAGGGCCAGCTGGCCGCCTACGTCACCGACTTCCCCGCCGCCGAGCTGCTGGGGGTGCCGGGCGTCACCTGCATCCCCCATCTGGGCGCTTCCACCCCCGAGAGCGAGGAGAACTGCGCCGTGATGGCCGCCAGCCAGCTGGCGGACTACCTGCTGAACGGCAACATCGTGAACAGCGTGAACATGCCGGAAGTGGTGCAGGCAAGGGCCGCGGGCAGGCGGGTGTGCGTCATCCACAAGAACGAGCCCGGCCTCATCAGCGCCATCACCGCAGTCATCACCGAGAGCCGGCTGAACATCGAGAACATGGTGAACAAGAGCAAAAAAGAAATGGCCTACACCATGCTGGACGTGACCGGCGGCATGGACGCCGCCCTGGCCGATCAGCTGGCCGCCATCCCCTCGGTCATCCGGGTGCGGGTGCTGTGAGATAATTTCTTCTTTCCTCCCCATAGCGCAGGCAAAAGCGCCCCCGGGCCGAAGGGCCCGGGGGCGCTGCGTTTCGTTTTTATTCCAGGCCCAAAAACGCCTTCATGGCGGGCAGGGCCGCCCCGGCGGCGGCGCGGCCCCGGCGGTAGAGGGCGTCCAGCTTTTCCACGCTGCGCTCGGCGCGGCTCACCGTCACCGGGCCGTCGGGGCGGATGACAAAGATCTCGCCCGCCTCTTCCAGCCGGTCGATCTCGTCCATCCGCCGGTTGTAGCGCTCGGGACCGGACAGGCAGGCCTCCAGAAGCTCCGGGTGCGCGCCGTAGCGCCGGCGGTAGAGCCGGCGCACCACCCGGTGCTGGCCGCCCTTGCGAAAGCCCGCCTGCCGCGTGAGCACCAGCACCGTTTTGCCGCAGGGCACCGGCAGCTCGGCGGGCAGGGGCACCGGGTCGGCCACGCCGCCGTCCAGGCACACGTCCCGCCCCACCTTGACCATCCGGCCCATCAGGGGCAGGCTGGCAGAGGCGCGCACCGCGTCCATGAAGTCCAGCCCTGGCTGGTTTTTCTCAAAGAACACCGCCCCGCCGGTGCGGCAGTCGGTGGCCACTGCCCACAGCTTTTGGGGTGAGGAATAGAGGGTGTCGAAGTCCAGGGGATTGAGGGTCTCGCTCACCTCGCCCAGCAGAAAGTCGAAATTGAAATAGCTGAAATCCTTGATGAGGTGGCTCGCGCCCATGTACCGGGGGTCATTCACATAGTCCAGATTCACCGCCCGGCTGCGCCCCGGCTGGTGAGACACATAGTTCACGCCGTTGAGCGCCCCGGCGGAAACCCCCGCCACCTGGGGGAAATACAGGTCGTTCTCCATGAACACATCCAGCACGCCCGAGGTGAACAGGCCCCGCATGGCGCCCCCTTCCAGGATGAGGGTGGTGTTCTGTTCCATTTCCTTCACGCTCCTTTTGGTCGCTTTCTGTCACTGTTCCTATTATACTCCCCCGGCGGCGCCGCGTCACAAAACAATTTGTAAAGTTTTTGAGACGAAAAAAGGGCCGCGCTGAAAAGCGCGGCCCGGAAGGGGCGGCTCAGGCCGGGATGTCGGTGCCGAAGCGGAAGAACACGGTGGTGTCCGCCGCGACGCTTTCATCGTTCAGCAGGTCCATGGCGTAATACTCGCTCTCGTCGATCTCCTCGTTGTAGGTGGAGAGGTCATAGCTCACCTTGTCGGTGGCGCAGTAGACCAGGCCGTCGTAAGCCTTGGGCACCTCGAAGGTGATGGTCTGATCGCAGAAGCGGAACACCTCCACACCGTCCGGAGACTCCCAGTGCCAGCGCACGTCCTTGCTGTAATACAGATCGTAGGAGACGCCGTCCACCTCCACGGTGGTGGTGTAATCGTAGGTCGTGTCGTCGGTGGTGCTGCGGGTGGGCAGCGCGCGGCCGGTGTACAGGTCATAGAACCCGCTGTGGTAGCTCAGGTTTTCGTCCAGGCCGCCCTGCTCGTTGTATTCAAAGCCGGAGCAGGTGACCGATACATACAGAATGACCTTTTTGTAACCCTCCTTTTCGCTGTCGGCCACCACCGCATGGGCCGTGCCCTTGGCGGAAACCGGGCGCTGGATGGTGCTGTCCTCCATGTCGTAGGCGATCGCGTGCACCTCGAAGTTCGAGGGCTCGTCCAGCACAGGGATGCCGTTGGCGTCAAAATAGCTCTCCCCCGTCGGGGCGGGCACGCTTACGGGCGCGCTTTCCGGCTGGGAAGCGGACGCCGGCTGAGACGCGCTTTCCGGCTGGGACACGCTGGCCGGCTGAGACACGGACTGGGACGCGGACGCGGGCTCGCCGCAGCCCGCGAGGGAAAGGGCCATCGCCGCAGCGAGGGCCAGTGCCATAGCTTGTTTCATCTTTAAAAAGCCTCCTCACTTTGCGCCGGGGCGAGGCGTCCCGGTGGGTTCTACCATCACCGTTATACCACCGGACGTCGAAAAATGCAAGGTGCAAAAGAAAAAGGCCGCGCGTTCTGCGCGGCCCGGCGAAAGCGGCTGCCCGTTCAGCGGTAATAACGGCCGATGGCCTTGTCCAGGTCCAGCACGGCCTGCTGGGCGCCCCGGCCCACCTTCTTCGCCATCTTCTTCACCCTGCATCTGCCCGCCAACGCCCAGACCAAGGGCTTCATGAACGCGGGGGTGTTCCGGGCCTGCAAGCCGGGGCTGCGCCTGTTGAATTTCGCCCGCGGCGAGCTGGTGAACAACGCCGACCTGCTGGCAGCCCTGGCCGATCAGCTGGCCGCCATCCCCTCGGTCATCCGGGTGCGGGTTCTGTGATGCAACTTCTTCTTTTCTTCCCATCGCGCAGGCAAAAGCGCCCCCGGGCCGAAGGGCCCGGGGGCGCTGCGTTTCGTTTTTTATTCCAGGCCCAAAAACGCCTTCATGGCGGGCAGGGCCGCCCCGGCGGCGCGTCGCAAAACGATTTGTAAAGTTTTTGAATAAAAAGGCAGATCGGGGCGGGATTCCGGTCATTGGGGCAGGCGGTTTTCTTTGCCGTGAATGATGGACAGATAAGATGTATCTATTCCAGGATGTTAGCCGGAACGAGAATAAGCCTGATGATGCACCATGACATCGTCCAGGATGCCTGAATCATCAAAGCCAAGTTTCCAATAGGCCGGGTCGGCAGGGTCGTTCATTTCGTATGTCAAGCTATATCCGCCATACGTTGCCTCAAAGCTATCGCTTGGTTGGCCATACAGCTCTAACACATCTTCTCTGGTAGACCATCCCAGCATCAACCCGCCGGGAAGGCGCAGCTCTGTGCCGGAAAAGTCGTAGTTGCCATAGATCACATGGATCCCTCCCACCGTGCTCTCGGCGACGGGGATCGCGCTTTCGGTGGTGTTGAAGACGCAGGCGCTGACAGTCTGTTCGCGGTCGTTGGTCAGCGAGACCCATTCCCATTCATAGGACGCATACGGGCCTTCCCCGCCAGCCAGAGAAAGCCCAGCATCCTCCACGGAAATCTCCCACCCATCGTCAAGAAAGTCCGCAAGAGGGACCGGTAATGTATAAACCGTGTCATTGATCTGGATGGAGAAACTTTCCCAATCATTCGGGAGTTCAGGGGATGGCGGGTACAATTCTGCCCCTGCCGCATCGAGTTCTGTCATAAATTCGAGCGTCATCAAGGTGGAGGTGTGCGGCAGGTAGGTGACTTTCGCAAACAGATCAAAGTCGTTCTCGCTCCACAGTGCGCGCCCCTCCTCGTACCTCTTTTCGCTGATATCGAAGGAATGGCGTTCGCCGGCCATATCTACGCCGCGCAAATAATAGGAGTCTGAGCCATAGTCTCCGATCCCCCTCTCGAAATCGAATTCCAGCCGCTCCAAATAGGCGGTTTCCGGATGCTTGAGATAGGGGATGTCCAAAACGAGCGGCCGGACAAGGAAAAAAGCGGCGGCGGCACAAAGTATGACCGCAGCAGCCCTTCCGGCTTTTTGTTTGGGCGAAGCCTTTGACCGAACAAGTTTTACGGCGAAGGCAAGGGAGGCGATCGCCGCCAGCAGGCCCAGGCAGCCGTTGATGATCCCCTTCTGCATAAACCCCGTGGCCCCGATGGCAAGGGCGTCGGAATGAACGAACCAGTCCAATGCCCCGACGAGGGCGGCTGGCAGAAAAACAATGGCTGCAAGAAACAAAGCAAATAGCGCGATCTCCGTTTTTCCTGCTTCGTTACCGGATGCTTTTTTATCCGTTCTGTTATCTTCCATATGATTTGTCTTTCTCTTTTATGGAAGTCAATGCTTCAAATGTTCCAGCGCTTCACAAATCACGCGCATCCCCTGCTTTTGATCTTTGATTTTTGCCGTGATGGTGTTGTTTACAAGGGATAACTTTATTTTTGTCTTTCCGCTTTTCACTTTAATGATCCGTTGGGAAGGCATCAAGCCTTTTTGGATTTTCACTTCGTCAAGCCGATCAAACGGAAGGAGGATTTTTCCATAGATGTGGGAGATGTCAAAGGTTTCCAGCACTGCGATAACCAATGTTTTTTCCGTCACGCCAACATAACAGGATACATTGCTCAAGGCCCCCAGCGCCAGCATTTCGGCTGTGCCGGACATGAGAGTTCCCCATGCTTTTCCCTGGTACGTTTCCCCTTCCGGACAAATACCGGCCAGCATTTCGTTCATATCTTTCTCATTCATGAATAAAGCCATAAAGCTCACCTCGTTGTTTTATTCACAAGACCGTGGTTTCTGTTCCGATTTCATTATAACACTTCGCCCATTGCATGGTGTGAAGCCGGGGTAAAGCACTCGTAAATGTTAGGCAAAACTTCCGCGGCTGTCAAACGGCCCCGCTGTTGGCTGTTGATGCCGTTTTATGGGCAGCTGCCAGCCGCCACCGCGCATGCCGCGCCCCCGGCGGGCGCCGGGCGGCGGAAAATGCACGAAGCAAAAGAAAAAGGCCGCGCGTTCTGCGCGGCCCGGCGAAAGCGGCTGCCCGTTCAGCGGTAATAACGGCCGATGGCCTTGTCCAGGTCCAGCACCGCCTGCTGAGCGCCCCGGCCCACCTTCTTCGCCATCTTCTTCACCTTGCGGCTGTTCTTGGCGGCGGCCATGCCCGCCGCGGCCATGGCGGCGGTGGCGGCCAGCCCGCCGGCCACCATCATGGTGGTGCGGGTGGTGTGCTTGTTCATCCCTTGTGCCCCTCCTTTTTTCTCTGCGCGGCCCGGCGTTTTTCCGGGCCCTGGCGATAGTATTCCCCGCAAAATGTTCCCCCATACGTCTTTTTTTGACCCCCCGTTTGTGTTACAATAGGGGGCAATGATTCTATTTGATTGGTACGGGCCTGCCCCGCGCCGGGAGGAGTGACCTTTTTGCATCTTCAAGCGCCGAAAACTGTTTTGTGCATCCACGATCTGTCCGGCCTGGGCCGCTGCAGCCTGTCGGTGATCGTTCCCGTGCTGGCCGCCATGGGCTGCCAGCCGGTGGCGCTGCCCACGGCGATTTTTTCCACCCACACCGGCGGGCTTGGCCAGCCGGCGGTGCAGCTGTGCCAGGGCTACGGCGAGGCCGCCCTGGAGCACTACCGCGCGCTGGGCGTTTCCTTCGACTGCATCTACACCGGGTACTTGGCCAGCGAGGAGGACCAGCATCTGGCCGCCAAAGCCTTTTACCTGTGGCCCGAGGCCCTCAAAGTGGTGGACCCGGTGATGGCCGACCACGGGCGCTTTTACGCCGGCATGGAGGACAAGCTCGCCGGCATGCAGGCGCTGTGCCGCTCGGCGGACCTGATTTTGCCCAATCTCACCGAGGCCAGCCTTCTGCTGGGCCGCCCCCTGCCCGAGGGCGAGCTGAACAACGAGGCCGCCCTGGAACTGGCGGGCAGCCTTTCTTCGCTGTGCCCCCAGGCGGTGGTGACCGGCATCCCCATGGGGCGGCACCTCTCCTGCGCGGGGGCCGGGCGCTCCAGCTTTGTGGTGCGCCGCCTGAAGCTGGACCGCAGCTATCCCGGCACCGGCGACCTGTTCGCGGCGGTGCTCACCGGGGCGCTGCTGCGGGGCAACGCCCTCTCCGCCGCCACCGACGCCGCCGCCGGCTTTGTGGCCGATTCCATCGCCGCCACCGACCCGGAAGCCCCCACCGCCCTGGGCGTGTGGTTCGAGCCGCTGCTGGGCCGGCTGGCCCCCCGGGAGGGATGAGCCATGCCCACCGTGAACATCGTGCTGGTGGAGCCCCAGATCCCCGAGAACACCGGCAACATCGCCCGCACCTGCGCGGTGACGGGCGCGCGGCTGCACCTGGTGAAGCCCCTGGGTTTTTCGGTGGACGACCGGCATTTAAAGCGCGCCGGGCTTGACTACTGGCACCTGCTTGATGTAACATATTACGAGGGGCTCGAGGACTTTTTTGCCCGCAACGAAGGCCCCTTTTATTATTTCACCAGCAAGGGTCCCCGGCGGCACACCGACGTGGCTTACCCCGACGGCGCCTGCCTGGTCTTTGGCCGGGAGGACGCCGGGCTGCCGGAAGATCTGCTGCACCGCAACCAGCCCTTCTGCGTGCGCCTGCCCATGCGGCGGGGCGCGCGCTGTCTGAATCTGTCCAATTCTGTGGCGGTGGGCGTTTATGAGGTGCTGCGTCAGTGGGATTTTGCGGATCTCGAGTCCCGGGGCCAGCTGCGTGACTATCAATGGGAGTGAGAGAGTACCTATGCGAAAGATCGCCATTCTGACCGATTCCGCCTGCGACATCCCCCCCGAGCTGGAAAAACAGTATGCCATCGACATCATGCCCTTCGTCATCACGCTGGACGGCGTGAGTTATGTGGAGCGCCGGGATTTCGGCTTTGACGAATTTTATCAGATGCTGCGCGCCGCCCAGGGCGTGCCCAGCACCGCCCATGTCACCGCCATCCAGTTCTGCGAACAATATTGCAAGTATGTGGACGAGGGCTACACCGACGTGGTGCATGTGACCATCAACTCCACCGGCAGCGCCACCCACGACGCGGCGGTTCTGGCGCAGGACATGCTGCGGGAGGAGCGGCCCGGCCACAAGCTGAACATCCACCTGATCGACAGCCACACCTATTCCTATGTGTACGGCGGGCCGGTGGTGCAGGCGGCCCGCCGCCTGCTCAACGGGGCCGAGGTGGGCTATGTGTGCGCCGAGCTGGAGGCGGCCTTTGCCCGGCAGGAGATCGTGCTCTCCGCCTTCAGCCTCAAGCAGATGAAAAAGAGCGGGCGCATCAGCGCCGCAGCCGCCTTTGCCGGCGAGCTGCTGGGCCTGCGGCCCATCATCAGCCTCATCGACGGGGTGACCAAGGTGGAGGACAAGGTGCGCGGCGACGCCGCCGTGCCCGCCGCCATGATCCGCCAGGCGCGCAAGCGGATGGACTGCCCCGACGGGGACGTCCATTACATGCTGGGCTGCACCGACATCCCCAACGTGAAAGAGCTGGAAAAGCTCTGCCGCAAGGAGTTTGGCCGCGGGCCCGACGCGGTGTTCAAGCTGGGCGCCGCCGTGGCCAGCAACACCGGGCCGGACGCCATGGCCATCGTTTACCAGGGCGTGCCCCGGCGCTGACCCCCCTTTCTACTGTTCCTTCCCGCCCGCGTGGGCCGTCTGTCGCGATCTTCTGACGTGCGGTCCCCCGCGGGCGGTTTTTTTCTCTGGCCGATGGAGGTCCCATTATGCATCTCGAACATATCCTTTGGCTGTTCCTCTGTTTTTCCATGCTGGGCTGGGCGATGGAGACCGTTCTTGCCGCCATCCGCACCCGCCGTTATGTGGACCGCAGCGCGCTGTTCGGCCCCTGGTGCATCATCTACGGCATTTCCGGCGTGCTCATCGTCGTGGGCCTTGAGGAGCTGCGCTCCAACCTCCTGTTTTTGTTTATCGGCAGCGCCGTGCTGGCCACCGTGGTGGAATGGCTGGCGGGCCACCTGCTGGAAAACGTGAGCCACACCCGCTGGTGGGACTACTCGAACCGCCGCTGGAACCTGGACGGCTACATCTGCCTGAGCGCCTCGGTCCTGTGGGGCCTGCTGGGCATGGTGACGGCGCGGTGGGGCAGCCCGCTGCTCGTCTGGCTCTATGACCTCATCCCCGCCCCCGGGCGGCAGATCCTGCTGTGGGCGCTGGCGGGCCTGGTGGCGGTGGACGGCCTTGCCAGCGTGCTGACGCTGGCGGGCGCGGCGCACAAGCTGCCCGCGCTGGAAAGCACCGGCCGCCGGCTGGATGCGGTGAGCGCCCGGCTGGGCGGCTGGATCCTCAGCCGCACCGAGCGGCGCATCCAGAAGGCCTACCCCGCCGCCAGCTTCGTGCACAAAAAGCGGGAAAAGGCCGCCGTGTTCGCCGCCGGGTGCAGCTTTTCCAAGCTGTTTCTGCTGTTTTTTATCGGCGCGTTTCTGGGCGACATCGTGGAGACCATCTTCTGCCGCGCCACCGCCGGGGTGTGGATGAGCCGCAGCAGCGTGGTGTGGGGGCCCTTCAGCCTGGTCTGGGGCCTTGCGCTGGCTCTGGCCACCCTGCTGCTTTACCGCTACAAGGACAAGCCCGCCAGCTTCCTCTTCGTGGCGGGCACCGTGCTGGGCGGCGCTTACGAGTATCTGTGCAGCGTGTTCACCGAGCTGGTGTTCGGCACCGTGTTCTGGGATTACAGCAAGATCCCCTTCAACCTGGGCGGGCGCATCAACCTGCTCTACTGCTTCTTCTGGGGCTTTGCCGCCGTGGCCTGGTTCCGGCTGGTCTACCCTCATTTCTCCCGCTGGATCGAGGCCATCCCCATCACCCCGGGCCGCATCCTCACCGCGGCGCTGGTGGTGTTCATGGCCGCCAACATCTGTGTGAGCGCCCTGGCCATGGGGCGCTACAGCCAACGGGCGCAGGGGCTGCCCGCCACCGCCTCCTGGCAGGTGTGGATGGACGAGCACTACCCCGACGAGGCCATGAAGCGCATCTACCCCAACGCAAAGCGCACCGACTGAAGCCATAGAAAAGGGAGCCCCGCGGCGTTTGCCGCGGGGCTCCCTTCTTTGCGCTTATTCGGCCGCGCTGTCCGGCGCGGGCTCGGAAGCAGGCTCGCTGTCCGCAGCGGCGCTGGCGGAAGAGGACGTGCTGCCGGTGGGCAGGCTGCCCGCGTCCTCGGCGATGACGCTGGTGGGGTCGAAGTAATCCTCGTAATCCATGTCGGTCTCGGGGGCGCTGGCGGCGGCGCTGGAGCTGGGCACCATCTCGCTCACTTCCAGCGCGGCGAGGTAATAGGTGCGGTCCACCTTTTCAAACACATAGTCCATATACTTGGTGGGCTCGGTGGGGGCGGAAAGGCTGAAGTCGCCGTTGAGGCCCGGGGCGGGCACATAGCCCACCGTGACATAGAGCCTGCCGCTCTTCTTTTTCAGCTTTTCCACCGTGGGAGTGTACATGCCCACCTGGCCGGTGACGGGGATGAGATAGCACTGCTTCTCCTCGTCGTACTCGAAGGTTATGTCGCCGCCCACGTTGTTGAAGGTCTCGTGGGTGAGCTCATAGTCCGGCCCGAAGAGGGCGGCCGCCGCGGCGTCCACCTCCACGGCGGGCAGCAGCAGGCTGTCGGTGTTGGGGTCGCGCTCGTAGGCGTCCAGCCCGGTGGCGCTGGCCTGGGCAGCGGACACGGCGGCCCAGATGGAGGCCTCCTTGAACAGGGCCGGGTCGGCCTGGTCCAGGTTCTCAAAGGGCAGCGGGTCCAGCATGACCAGCGCCTGCAGCCGCTGTTCGTATTCCTGCTTTTCTTCGGTGTCGTCAAACAGCACCGCCACGCCGTTCACCGCCGTGGCGACGACGGTGAAGCCGCCGATGAGCACCAGCACGCAGACGGCAAGGCCCAGCCACTGGCGGGCGCGCCGGCGCTTGTGACGCTCGTGTTCCTGTTGGGAAATGGTGTTTGCCATGGGTGTTCTGTCCCCTCCTTGCATGGGATGCGGTCAGCGGGTCTGGCCGCTGCCCAGGATGATGTATTTGTAGCTGGTGAGCTGCTCGAGGCCCATGGGGCCCCGGGCGTGCAGCTTTTGGGTGGAGATGCCCATCTCGCACCCCAGGCCGAACTCGCCGCCGTCGGTGAACCGGGTGGAGGCGTTCACATAGACCGCCGCGCTGTCCACCCTTTGGGTGAAGGCCGCGGCCGCCGCCTCGTCGGCGGTGACGATGGCCTCGCTGTGGCCGGTGGAGTGGCGGGCGATGTGGTCTGTGGCAGCCTCGAGGCTGTCCACCACCGCCACCGCCAGGATGTAATCGAGGAACTCGGTGTCGAAATCCTCCGGGCCCGCCGGGGCGCCGGGGATGAGGGCCGCGGCGGCCTCGTCCAGCCGCAGCTGCACCGGCGCAAGGCCCTGTTGGGCCCGCTGCGTCACCAGCCGGTCATGCAGGCGGGGCAGGAAGGCCGGGGCCGCGTCCCTGTGCACCAGGCACACCTCGGCGGCGTTGCACACCGAGGGGCGGCTGGTCTTGGCGTTTTCCACGATGTCCAGCGCCATGGAAAGGTCGGCGGCCTTGTCCACATAGATGTGGCAGATGCCGGTGCCGGTCTGGATGACGGGCACGGCGGCGTTCTCCACGCAGGCGCGGATGAGCCCCGCGCCGCCCCGGGGGATGAGCAGGTCCACAAGGCCGGCGGCCCGCATCAGCTCGGTGGCGGAGGCACGGCTGGTGTCCTGCACCAGGGCCACCAGCCCGGCGGGCAGGCCGGCGTCCTCCAGGCCCTTTTTCAGGGCGTTCACGATGGCGTTGTTGGACTGAAAGGCCTCCTTGCCGCCCCGCAGCACGCAGGCGCTGCCGCTGGCAAGGGCCAGGGCCGCCGCGTCGCTGGTGACGTTGGGGCGGCTCTCATAAATGATGGCGATGAGGCCCATGGGCACGCTCACCCGTCGGATGACCAGCCCATTGGGGCGGGTCACCTCGCTCAAAACGCGGCCCAGCGGGTCGGGCAGGGCGGCCACGGCTTCCACGCCGGCGGCCATGGCCTCCACCCTGGCCTTGTCCAGGCGCAAACGGTCCAGCATCACCGGGGCCACGGCGGCCCTGGCGGCCTCCAGGTCTTCGGCGTTGGCCGCAAGGATGGCGGCGCACTCGCCGCGCAGGCGGGCGGCCATGGCCCGCAGGGCGGCGCGGCGCTTTTCTGCGCCGGCCAGGGCCAGCGCGCCCATCGAGGCGCGGGCCGCCACAAGAAGTTCACGGGTGGTCATCGCGCAGCCTCCTTTCGGGCCAGGAAGCGGGTGCCCGCTTCGCCCCCCTCAAAGACGGTGTAGAGCACCGCGGGGTCGCGGCCGTTGGCGATGACCATGTCCGCCCCGGCCCCGGTGACGATCTTGCCCGCCCGGAGTTTCGTGGCCATGCCGCCGGTGCCAAGGCTGCTGCCCGCGCCGCCGGCCAGCGCCTCCATCTCCGGGGTGATGGCCTCGACCCGGCGCAGCAGCTGCGCGTCGGGGCAGGCGCGGGGGTCGGCGGTGTAAAGGCCGTCGATGTCGCTCAAGATCACCAGCAGCTCCGCCTGGAGGCTGCGGCACAGCCGGGCGGCCAGGGTGTCGTTGTCGCCCACGGCGATCTCGGCGGTGCTGACGGTGTCGTTCTCGTTCACGATGGGCAGCGCCCCCAGCTCCAGCAGGCGGGCCAGGGTGTTGTGCAGGTTCTCGCTGCGCTCGGGGTCCGCCAGGTCCTCGCTGGTGATGAGGATCTGGGCCACGGTGTGGTTGTATTCGGAAAAGAGCTTGTCGTAGGCATACATCAGTTCGCACTGCCCCACGGCGGCGGCAGCCTGCTTGGCGGGCATGTCCGCCGGGCGGCCGGGCAGGCCCAGTTTGCCCACGCCCATGCCGATGGCGCCGGAGGACACCAGAATGATCTGGTGCCCGGCGTTCTTCAGGTCGCTGAGCACCTTGCACAGCCCCTCGATGCGGCGGATGTTCAGCCGCCCGGTGGCGTGGGCCAGGGTGGAGGTGCCCACTTTGACCACAGCTTTCAAGCCCGGTCCCCCCTCTTTACAGTCGGATACAGATTAAAGTATAGCATAAACCGGCCCGCAACACAAACGCCCAATGGTGGACTTTTTGTGAAATAATGGTATAATTTTGCCAGACGATACTCCGGGCCGGCCCGTTCGGCCCGCAGAAAAAAGAGGTTATGACGATGTACCGGTTTACCAACGACTACAGCGAAGGGGCCCACCCTTCCATTCTTGAGGCCATGGCCGCCGCCAATCTGGAGGGCAACTTCGGCTACGGCTGCGACTCTCACTGCGAGCGGGCCGCCGCCCTCATCCGCCAGAAGATCGGCCGCCCGGATGCGGACGTCCACTTCTTCGTGGGCGGCACCCAGGCCAACGCCACCTGCATCTGCGCCTTCCTGCGGCCCCACGAGGCGGCCATCGCGGCCGATTCCGGCCACATCTGCGTGCATGAGACCGGCGCGGTGGAGGCCACCGGCCACAAATGCATCGCCATGCCCGCCGCCCCCGGCGGCAAGCTGACCCCGGACCTGGTGCGGCAGGCGGTGGCGGCCCACCCGGACGAACACATGGTAAAGCCCCGCCTTGTGTATGTGAGCAGCACCACCGAGGCAGGCGGCGTGTACACCACCGCCGAACTGAAAGCCCTGCGGGCGGTGTGCGACGAGCTGGGCCTGCTGCTCTATCTGGACGGCGCGCGCCTTGCCAGCGCCCTGGCCTGCGGCGGGGCCTCCTTTGAAGACCTGGGGGCCCTGTGCGACGCCTTCTACATCGGCGGCACCAAGAACGGCGCCATCTTCGGCGAGGCGGTGTGCATCCTGAACCCGGCCTTAAAGCCCGACTTCCGCTACATCCTCAAGCAGCACGGCGGCATGCTGGCCAAGGGCTGGCTGCTGGGGGTGCAGTTTGAGCAGCTGATGGCCGGCGGCCTTTATGAGGAGCTGGGCGAGCACTCCACCCGGATGGCCCGGCAGCTGGCCGAGGGCCTCAAGGGCCTGGGTGTGGAATTCCTGTTCGAGAGCCCGTCCAACCAGATCTTCCCCATCCTGCCCGACGAGGTGCTGGCAAAGCTGGAGGGGGCCTTCCACTGGGAAGTGAACGCCGCGCTGGAGGGCGGCCGCAGCTGCATCCGCCTTGTGTGCAGCTGGGCCACCCAGCAGGCGGCGGTCACCGCCTTTTTGCTGGCGGTGGAAGGGGCGCTGAAAGACTGCCCGGCCTGCCTGTAAGATCCCAAGCCCTTTGGGGATAAGGAGGAAGTTTTCCATGACGCAAGCACAACAGCGCTCGGCCGCAAAACGTTTTGCAGCTGACTGGGCTGACAAAGGCTACGAAAAAGGCCACAGTCAACCTTTTTGGCTTTCTCTGCTTCGTGATGTTTACGGTGTGGAGCACCCTGAACAATTCATCTTTTTTGAGGATCAGATCGTACTGGACCACACCAGTTTTATCGATGGATTTATCCCCACCACCCATGTGCTTATCGAGCAGAAAAGCCTGGGAAAAGAGTTGAACAAGCCTATCCGCCAGTCGGACGGAAGTCTGCTGTCTCCATTTCAGCAGGCAAAGCGATACGCCGCCGAGCTTCCTTATTCCCAGCGCCCCCGGTGGATCGTCACCTGCAATTTTGCGGAATTCCATGTGTACGACATGGAACGTCCCACCGGCGAGGCTGAAGTGATTCGCCTGTGTGATTTGGAAAAAGAATACTATCGTCTGCAATTCCTGGTGGATACGGGAGATACCTCCATAAAAAAAGAAATGGAGGTATCCCTGCAGGCGGGCGACATCGTGGGTATTCTCTACGACGCGCTGTTCCATCAATACAAAGACCCCGGTTCAAGCCAAGCGCAAAGAAGTTTGAACGCTCTGTGTGTGCGTCTGGTTTTTTGCCTGTATGCCGAGGACGCAGGTATTTTCGGCGGACGAAACATGTTTCACAATTACCTGCAGCGCCACAAATCCGATGCGCGCCGTGCTCTTATCGACCTGTTCAAGGTATTGGACACAAAGCCTGAGGACCGCGACCCCTACATGGACGATGACTTGGCTGCCTTCCCCTATGTGAATGGCGGCTTGTTCGCAGATGAAAGCGTTGTTATCCCACGGCTGGACGAAACCATCGTGGAACTCATCCTCCGTCGGGCCAGTGAAGACTTCGATTGGTCTGCCATCAGCCCCACCATCTTCGGTGCGGTGTTCGAGAGCACCCTCAACCCGGATACACGCCGGGCAGGCGGTATGCACTATACCAGCATCGAAAACATCCACAAGGTCATCGACCCGTTGTTTTTGGATGAACTCCGCGGCGAGTTCGAAGCTATCCGGGAAATTGCGGTGGACAAGACCCGAACCGCCAAGCTGCGGGCGTTTCAGCAAAAGCTGGCCGATCTGACTTTTCTGGACCCCGCCTGTGGTTCCGGCAATTTCCTCACCGAAACCTATCTTTCCCTGCGGCGGCTGGAAAATCAAGTGATTGGGGCGTTGCATTATGGTCAGATCACCCTGGATGTGAACGACCCCATCCAGGTATCCATCGGGCAGTTTTATGGCATCGAGATCAACGATTTCGCGGTGACCGTCGCAAAGACCGCCCTATGGATCGCAGAGAGCCAGATGATGAAGGAGACCGAGGACGTGGTGCACATGTCCCTGGATTTTCTGCCTCTCAAGTCCTACGCCAACATCGTGGAGGGGAACGCCCTTGGGATGGACTGGGAAACGGTGGTCCCGAAGCAGAAGCTGGACTACATCATGGGCAACCCGCCTTTTGTGGGCGCGCGCATGATGAGCGCCGCGCAAAAAGAGGACCTGAACGCCGTGTTTCCCGGCTGGAAAAACGCCGGCAATCTTGACTATGTTTCCTGCTGGCACAAGAAGGCCGCCGACTTGATGGCGGCCACCCCCATCCGCGCGGCGTTGGTGTCCACCAATTCCGTCACCCAGGGCGAGGCGGTGGCAAACCTCTGGAAGCCGCTGTTTGAAGCCGGCGTACACATCGACTTTGCCCACCGCACCTTCCGGTGGGACAGCGAGGCAAAAAGCAAAGCCCACGTTCACTGTGTGATCGTGGGGTTCAGCACCGCGCCAAATCCTGCTCCGCGGCGCATCTACACGGCCGGGCGGCCCCAAATCGTTCACAACATCAACGGTTACCTGGTGGACGCGGAAAACGTGTTTGTGGAAAGCCGCAGCGTTCCCCTGTGTGACGTGCCGGAGATTGGCATTGGTAATAAGCCTATCGATGGCGGCAACTACCTTTTCACCCCGGAGGAAATGGAAGCGTTCGCGCAGAAGGAACCTGCCTCCCGACCTTGGTTCCGGCCCTGGTACGGCTCTCAGGAATTCATCAATCGCTGCCCCCGCTATTGCCTGTGGCTGGGCGACTGCCCGCCCAATGAACTGCGAAAAATGCCCGAATGTTTAAAGCGGGTGGAGGCTGTGCGGCAGTTCCGGCTGGCCAGCAAAAGCGCCGGCACGGTGAAGTTAGCGGAACGGCCCACCCGTTTCCATGTGGAAAACATGCCCCAAGGCAACTATATCGTCATCCCCGAAGTTTCTTCCGAACGGCGCAAATATGTGCCAATGGGATTCATGACCCCAGATGTGCTTTGCAGCAATCTCGTAAAAATTATCCCTGATGCTTCTCTCTACCATCTCGGCGTGCTCACCTCCAACGTCCACATGGCCTGGATGCGAGCTGTATGCGGGCGGCTGAAAAGCGATTACCGCTACTCCAAAGACATCGTCTACAACAACTTCCCCTGGCCGAACCCCACCGAGGAGCAAAAAGCAAAGATCGAGCAGACGGCCCAGGCCATCCTGGACGCCCGCGCCCTGTTCCCGGATTGCTCCCTGGCGGATCTGTACGACGAGGTCACCATGCCGCCTGCTCTGCGCAAGGCCCACCAGGAAAACGACAAGGCTGTGATGCGCGCCTACGGCTTCAATGTAAAAACCACCACCGAGGCTACCTGTGTGGCCCGGCTGATGGAGCTGTATCAGCGGCTTTCGAGCGAAAAGGACAAATAAGGCTGCGCTTGTGGCGGGCTGGACAAGCGGCGGGGGCCGCCTGCGTAATTACGCAGGCGGCCCCCGCCGCTTTCCTCAGGATACCAAAACAAGGCTTATTCCGCTGTCGATGCGGGGTCCAGCATGCCCAGCTCCTCCATGGCCTTGCGCTCCTTTTCCGCTATTTCGGCGGCGGCTTCGGCGTTGGGGATGAAGGGCCCGCCCACCGGCGCGCCGTCGTTCGGGTCGGGCATGTAGCAGCGGATGGTGTAGCTTTCCAGCGCAAGGCCGGGCACGCCCTCGTTGAGCCGGTGGCTGAGCACGCACCGGCAGTTCACCCGCAGTTCCAGCAGGGTGCCGGCGTAATAGACGTTGTCCACTTCGGTGAAGGTGGCTTCCAGCACGCCGGGCAGCGTTTCGAGTTGTTCGGCCAGGGCCGGGTCGGGGGCCGCGGTGTTGTTGAAGAGCACCGCCATCCGGTACTCGCCGTCCACATCGTTGTTCCAGACAGGCGGGAAGTAAAGTTCCGTTCCCGTCCAGCTCTCGTTTTCCTCGGCGGGTTCAAACCGGAAGGTCACCGCGTCCTCCCCCACCGTGCACTCCCCGAAGGTGTAGTGATCGTCCACGGTGGAGCACTCCCGGCCGTAAACGCCCTCCGGGTAGACGAACTCGTTGTTTTCATAGCTCGCCGTTTCGCCGGTCCCAAGGTCCACCTTGAACACGCCCATGCCGTTATGCATGACCTCGTCGCCCCCGTGGATGACGCCGTCGGTGAGGACGTTCAGCAGGCCCGCGTCGTCCACATACATCCCGGTGACGGAACTGTTGTCCGGCAGGGTGATGTAAAAGGCGCTGCCGTCCGGCTTTTCCACCAGCAGCGCGGCCACGTCCGGCAGTTCCAGCGAGGAGTAGACGGTGCACTCCAGAAAATCGTTCACCTCATAGCTGCTTTCAAATCGGGTGGTTTCAATGTCCACGCCGCATTGGCCCAGCAAAGCGCGGATGTGGTCCTGTTCTCCTTCCCCGGCCGGGGCGGCGGGCGCGGAGGTGCTTTCCATGCTTTCTGAGGGGGGCGGCGCGGCGCAGGCCGAAAGGGCCAGCAGAGCCGCGGCGAGGGCAAGGCACAGTGCTTTTTTCATGGGGAGATACCCTCCTTTTCTTATGTTGAGGTCTCTGTCTCGTGAACGGCGGGGCAGGGCCGAAAAATCGCCTTTTTGCTCGGGGTTTGCCGCTTTCTCCCTTTTGCACAAAAAGGCCCGCATGCCTTGCATGCGGGCCTTTGGTTTGCTTTGGTGGACAGCCCGCCTATTGAAACAGCCGGAGTGCCAAGGGAAAGCAATGATTATACCAAATGTAATATCAGCGGTTTTTGTACATCTCTTCGTAATACTTCTGGTAGTTGCCGCTGGTGACGTTGGCCATCCACTCTTCGTGGGCCAGGTACCAGTCGATGGTCTTGACGATGCCCACCTCAAAGGTGGTCTCGGGGTACCAGCCCAGCTCGTTTTTGATCTTGGTGGGGTCGATGCCGTAGCGGCGGTCGTGGCCCAGGCGGTCGGCCACATACTTGATGAGGCCCTCGTTGATGCCCTCGTCCGCGAGGCGCTCGTGCAGCTGGGCGATGATGGTTTTGACGATGAAGATGTTGGGCCGCTCGTTGTGGCCGCCCACGTTGTACACTTCGCCCACGCGGCCGCCCTCCGCCACCATGTCGATGGCCTTGCAGTGGTCCTCCACATACAGCCAGTCCCGCACGTTCATGCCGTCGCCGTAGACCGGCAGCTGCTTGTGGTGCCTGACGTTGTTGATCATCAGCGGGATGAGCTTTTCGGGGAACTGGTAGGGGCCGTAGTTGTTGGAGCAGCGGGTGATGTTCACCGGCATGCCGTAGGTGTCGTGGAAGGCCATCACGAACATGTCGGCGCTGGCCTTGCTGCTGGAGTAGGGGCTGTGGGGGCACAGGGGGGTGGTTTCCATAAAGTAGCCGTCCTCGCCCAGGCTTCCGTACACCTCGTCGGTGGACACCTGCAGGTATTTCTTGCCCTCGGCCCACTTGCCGTCTTTCAGCCAGGCGTTCTTGGCGCACTGCAGCAGGTTCACGGTGCCCAGCACGTTGGTCTCCACAAAAATTTCGGGGTTCGAGATGCTGCGGTCCACATGGCTTTCGGCGGCGAAGTTGATGACGCAGTCAAAGCCGTATTTCTCGAACAGGCCCGTCACCAGCGCCCGGTCGCAGATGTCGCCCTGCACGAACACATGGCGCTCGTCGCCCTCCACACCCTTCAGGTTCTCCAGGTTGCCGGCGTAGGTCAGCTTGTCCAGGTTTACAAGGAGTATATCCTTGTATTTATTCAGCATATAGTAAACAAAGTTGGAGCCAATAAAGCCGGCGCAGCCGGTGATGAGGTACTTTTTCATGGGGAGGTATCCCTTTCCTTTCTTATTTCAGGCCGTTTTCGCCGTCCCAGTGGTCAAAGTAGCATTGCAGCGCTTCCTGCCAGGGGCGCATCCCGTTGCCCACGGTGCAGGCAAGCATGCGGTTTTCCAGGGCGCTCCAGGCGGGGCGGCTGGCGGCCGCGGGGTGCTTTGCGGCGTACTCGGCGCTGGTGCAGGGGGTCACCTGGGCGTCCACCCCGGCCAGCCGGATGATCTCTTTGGCGAAATCATACCAGCTGCAAACGCCCTCGCCGGTGCAGTGGTAGACGCCGTAGTCGTGGCTCACCGCCAGCTTGAGGATGTGGTGGGCCAGGTCCTCGGCGTTGGTGGGGTTGCCCAGCTGGTCGTTCACCACTTCCAGCCTGCCAAACTTTTTGCCGGCGTTCACCATGGTCTTGACGAAGTTGCTGCCGTTGTAGCCGTAGAGCCAGGCGGTGCGCACGATGAAGAAGCGGTGGCAGAAATTGCGCACATACTCTTCGCCCAGGGCTTTGGTGCGGCCGTAGGCGCTCACCGGGCGGATGGGGCAGCTCTCGTCCAGGGGGGCGTCGCCCTCGCCGCTGAACACATAGTCGGTGGAGACGTGGATGAGCCGCGCGCCCACCCGTTCGGCCGCCTGGGCCAGGTGGGAGGCGCCCATGGCGTTCACCTTGAAGGCGGCGTCGGGGTTTGTCTCGCAGCCGTCCACGTTGGTGAAGGCGGCGCAGCTGATGATGGTGTCCGGCTGGTGGCGGCGCACAAAGGCGATGGCGGCCGCCCGGTCGGTGATGTCCAGTTCGGCCACGTCGGTGGAGATGACGGTGGCGTTTTTCAGCCGCTCAGGCAGAGGGCCCAGGCTGCTTCCGCCCTCGGCAAGCTGCCGCTGCAGTTCGGCGCCCAGCTGGCCGCCGGCCCCGGTGATGAGGATCTTCATCTGCGTTCCTCCTCTTTATGCTCAATAGCGGATCTTGGCGTCGGCCACCCGCTTCAGGTGCTCGCCGTAGGGGCTCTTGCCGTAGCGCCCGGCGCTTTCCAGCAGTTTTTCCTTGCTGATCCAGCCGTTCTTGTAGGCGATCTCCTCGGGGGCGCTGATCTTGATGCCCTGGCGCTTTTCCACCATGCGCACAAAGTCGGCGGCGTCCACCAGGCTGTCCATGGTGCCGGTGTCCAGCCAGGCAAAGCCCCGGCCCAGCAGCTGCACGTCCAGCTTTCCCTCTTCCAGATACATGGCGTTGAGGGTGGTGATCTCCAGCTCGCCCCGGGCGCTGGGCCTGACCTTCTTGGCCTGGGCGCTCACCCGGTTGTCGTAGAAATACAGGCCGGTGATGGCGTAGTTGCTCTTGGGCTCCTTGGGTTTTTCCTCCACGCCGATGACCCTGCCGTCCTCGTCGAATTCCACGATACCGAAGCGCTCGGGGTCGTTGACGTAATAGCCGAAGACGGTGGCGCGGCCGTTCTGCTCGGCGTTGGCCACCGCCGCCTTGAGGATGCGGGAGAAGCCGTTGCCGTAGAAGATATTGTCGCCCAGGATCATGGCGCAGCAGTCGCCGCCGATGAATTCCTCGCCCAGCAAAAAGGCCTGGGCCAGCCCGTCGGGGCTGGGCTGCACCTTGTAGGACAGGCGCAGGCCGTACTGGCTGCCGTCGCCCAAGAGATGCTCGAAGCGGGGGGTGTCCTCGGGGGTGGAGATGATGAGGATGTCCTGGATGCCCGCCAGCATCAGGGTGGACAGGGGGTAGTAGATCATGGGCTTGTCGTACACCGGCAGCAGCTGCTTGGAGGTGACCATGGTCAGCGGGTAGAGACGGGTGCCGGCGCCGCCGGCCAGAATGATGCCTTTCATACCATTCGCTCCTTATTCGGGCGCGTGCGCGCCCTTGGTTTTTGCGGCTTGGCACAAAGCGGAGCCACTTCCGCTGTTCACAGGTTTGGGGCCGCGCCGGGCACGGCGGGCCGGGGGCTTTTACAGCCGGAACCCCCACTTGCAGAAATAGCGGCCCATGCTTTTGAGCTGCTGCAAAAAGGGCTTGAGGCTTTTTTGGGGCGCGCGGCGCCAGGCGTGGCAGGCGGTGAACTGGGGCAGGTAGTAAACAAGGCCCTTGCGCCGTGCCTTCTGGGTGATGTCCGCGTCCTCCACATACATGAAGTATTTTTCGTCGAAGCCGCCGATGGCCTTGAACACGGCGGTGCGCATGCAGAAAAAGCTGCCGGTGCAGAACTCGATGGCCGTGGGTTTCGAGAGGTCCTCGTCCAGCATGGCGTAGCGGTCGCCGAAGCGTTTGAGGCCCGGCACCCCCTGCCGCGCGGCAAGGCCCAGCACGCAGGGCTTGCGCTTGGGCAGCACCTGCTCGCGCCCGTCGGGGAAGGTCAGGCGCGGGGTGGCCATCACCGCCTCGGGGTGCTCTTCCAGCCAGCCGCACATCCCGCCCAGCACGTCGCTCTCCACAAAAATATCGGGGTTGAGCACGAAGTGATAGTCGCTGTCCAAAAAAGGCAGCACCTTGTTGTGCCCCGCGCCGAAGCCCAGGTTCTTTTCCAGCCGCACCAGGCGCACGTTCTCCGGCCAGGGGTGGGCGGCCAGAACTTCGCCCGCCCCGTCGGGGCTGGCGTTATCCACAAGATAGAGGGTGAGGGGCGCGGCGGTGTGCCGCAGCACCGATTCGGCGGCGCGGATGACCTCGCCGGCCCCGCCGTAGCTCACGATGCAGGCGCTGATCTTCAACGCGCCGCCCCCTTTCGAACAACCAGAAATAGTCGAGTATAGTATACCACAAAGGCGCCGCCGGGGCAACACAAGACGGGCCGCCTTTCGCTCTTGCCGCGACCGCCCGCAGATCAAACGCCGCAGTGCTTGAAAGCCGTCCCGCCCCGCGGCAGGAAAAAGCCGCCGCTCCCCCAACGGAAGAGCGGCGGCCCTTGTTTTGTTTCGCTCAGCCCTGCTGCCTGCGCTTGGCCTCGATGGCGGCCAGAGCGTCCTTGCGGGAGAGGTTGATGCGGCCCTGCTGGTCGATCTCGGTGACCATGACGATCAGCTCGTCGCCCACGGCGACCACGTCTTCCACCCGCTCGACGCGCTTGGTATCCAGCTTGGAGATGTGCACCAGGCCCTCTTTGCCCGGGGCGATCTCCACGAAGGCGCCGAAGTTCATCAGCCTCGTCACGCGGCCCTTGTAGATGGCGCCCACCTCGGGGTCCTCCACGATGGTCTTGATGGTGTGGATGGCGCGGTTGGCGTCGTCCACGTCGATGGCGGAGACGAACACATGGCCGTCCTCCTCCACGTCGATCTTGCAGTTGCAGTTGGCGCAGATCTCCTGGATGACCTTGCCGCCCTTGCCGATGACGTCCTTGATCT